>JAEEOX010000058.1 GCA_016284485.1 Bacillota bacterium
CACCATCGTGATGGTGACCCACTCCCAGAAAGACGCCGCCCGCGCTCAGAGGACCATCGACCTCTTCGAAGGACAGATCGTCTCCGACGTGAAGAACGAGCTGTAATGAAAAGTTTCCTGAAATTCCTAAGTCGCAATAAGTTATACACCGCCGTGGAGGCGGTGGGGATGGCCGTCAGCCTGGCGTTCGTGATCTTGATTGGCTCCTACGTGGTGCAGCACTACAAGGTGGCGCATGAGTCCCCTGAGTGGAAACGCACCTTCGCGCTGGGAAATGACGAGTTCCTGGGCCTGACCTATTGGGACAAGGAAGAACTGCAGATGAATATTCCGGAAGTGGAGGCGGCGACGCACATCGCGTTTTTGTGGCAGCCGGCCATCCATAATGGGGAAGAGGCGATTCACGCCTCCGGCATGGAGGCCGACGCCGACTTCTTCAAGGTGTTCCCGGAATATCGTCTTGTGGAAGGAAGCCTGGAGGACTTTGTGGGGAAGGATGATATTCTCATCAGTGAGTCTCTGGCCAGGAAGATTGGCAAGCAAGTCGGCCATACTCTAAAGATCGATGACGCGGACCGCGTGATCAAAGGCATCTTCGCCGATTTTGACGAGACCTTCTTCATGCCCATGGACATCATCACGAATATCTCCGCCACATGGGCGGCTGAGCAGTCAAAGGCATTTAACAGCATCGGCAATTACACCACCTGGTTCCTTGTGAGAAAGGATGCGGACCTTGATGCCATGCGGTCCAAGGTGAAGGCCCTCCTGCATAAGAACTACGACTCCACCTGGCAGGCCGAAAAGGTGGATAAGTGGAAAGCTTACCGCATGGACGAAGCCTTTTTCTTCCCTGGCGCCAGCGACGGACTGATCCGCTCTGGAAACGCCCAGATGTTGCGGTTGCTGACCGTCGTGGTGTTGTTGCTCCTGCTCTCCGCCATATTCAACTATGTCAACCTTAGTCTGGCTCTTACGGGCAAAAGGGCCAAGGAGATGGCCACCAGGCGGCTTTTAGGAGCGGACAAATCCGGTATTCTCTGGAAATACATCAGCGAATCCGTGGTCTTCACAGCCATCTGTTTCGCTGCGGCCATGCTCCTTGCGGATCTGTTTGAGCCAATGGTGAACAGTCTGGTCTCCACCCGTGATCCGGACGACATGTTGATGGGAACCGACACCAGCGTGCGGCTTTCATTCATGCTCACGCCAGGGTATATCCTGGCGTATGTGGCAGGAATCCTGGTCCTGGGCGTCATCAACGGCCTTCTTCCCGCTTTCGCGGCCTCTCGCTACCAGCCCATCGATGTGATCAGGGGCACTCTCCGGCGTCGGAACAAGATGGTACTGAGCAAAGTATTCATCGTGGTGCAGAATGTGCTTTCAGTTTTCCTGATCGCATTGGCACTGGTGATGGAGGTTCAGATGCGGCACATGCTCGCCCGCCCGATGCACGCCGCCACGGAGAACCTGTACTACATCGAATATTCCGCCCAGAACTACGATGCCATGAAACTCTTCAAGGACAAGGTGGAGCAACTTCCGTTTGTGACTAAGGCCGGCGTCGGCCGCGGAATTCCCGGAATGATTAACATGACGGTGGGTGTCAAGGTGGACGATGAGCATAGAGTTGACATGCCTGTCATCTTATGCGACTCCACCTACTTCAAACTGCTGGGGTTGGAAGTGGAGGAGGATTTCGGTCATCCGCTGACGCATTCGCTGTGGATGAGCCGTTCAGCCTTCAACGGGGCCGGAGTCTCCGACACCTCAACCGTATTTCCCAGGAGGATCAACATGAACGGTGCCCAGCCGGAGTTCATCGGAGGTGTCGTGACGGACTTCCCCACCCGCCCCGCCTCAGAAGGTGAGATCAATCCCAATGGTGGTGTCATCGTGACCCGTGTGGAGGAACTCCAATATTCAAATTGCCTTCTCATAGGGACCACTGGGGAGGACAAATCTTATGAAGACCAAATCCTTAAGGCCTACAAGGAATTCCGTCTGGAGACTTTGGGTGTGGAACAGTCTGCCTGGCGGTATGGCTTCATCAAAGACATCAATCGCAAGCAACTGATCCCTGTGCGAAGGACCTTGCGCCTTGTGGAACTCTTTGCCGTGCTGGCGGTATTGATCTCCCTTCTCGGCCTGCTGGCCATGAGCACCTACTTCGCGGATGAGAACACAAAGCAGATCGCGGTGCGGAAAGTCTTTGGCAGCGATGTCTCCAACGAGACCTGGCGGACGGTCCGCAGCTACATGCTGCTGGTGGGCGTGGCTTGCCTAATCGGCATTCCTCTGGCCATCTGGGCCTCAAGGCTTTATCTGCAGCGGTTTGCCTACCGGATTGAAGGTTACGGCTGGGTGTTCATAGTGGCTGTTATCATCTCGCTGGCCATCGCGTTCGCGACCGTCCTCTGGCAGACTCTCCAGGCTGCCCGGACCAACCCGGCCACGGAACTGAAAAAAGAATA
>JAEEOX010000059.1 GCA_016284485.1 Bacillota bacterium
ATCAGAAACATGGTTGAGAACAAGACTGACTTCCAGCAGTCCAGAAATATCATAATCGCAGCCCTCATCATCGGCCTTGCTCTCGGAATCAACTTCTCCGACGCAGGTGCAGTAAGCTTCATGATCGGTTCCATGAAAGTCGATCTTTCAGGACTTGCAGTGGCTTCCATAGTAGGCATCGTGATGAACGCCATCCTTCCCGGAAGGGATCAGGCCTTCGGCGACGAGCCGGACGAGACGCTGGCATCATCACTTGGAAAATATTGATAATTTGTGACACGAAGTTTCCGCAGCGCCGGTGCTTAGCGACCGGCGAGCTGTTGCGAAGCCGGAGCTTAGAACCGCTGCGCGAGGACTAAGCGAGAGCGGCTTCGGGACACAAATTATCAATAGCAAAGGGAGAGTAAGGTATGAAAGTCAAAGCCGAGATAATGTCTCAGGATCAGATGAGGAGGGCGCTGAAGCGCATGTCTCATGAGATCCTTGAGAGGAATTCCGGCGCAGCCAACATCGTACTGATCGGGATACTCAGGCGCGGAAAGCCCCTGGCCGAGGCCATCAGGGACAACATCTTCCAGATAGAAGGGGTGGAGGTCCCTGTGGCGGAACTGGACGTGTCATCCTTCAGGGACGACATTTCAGAACTGGTGGACAGGAAGGACTATCTCCAGCCCGCCCTGGACATTGAGGGAAAGGACATCGTGCTGGTGGATGATGTGATCTACACGGGACGCACCACGAGAGCTGCCCTGGACGCCTGTCTAAGCGCGGGAAGGGCACATTCCATACAGCTGGCAGTCCTCATAGACAGAGGCCACAGGGAGATACCCATCAGACCCGATTACGTAGGTAAAAACGTGCCCACCTCCAAGAACGAGAGAGTCAACGTACAGACCATGTCCACAGACGGAGAAGACAGGGTACAGCTGGTTGAAAACTGAACCGGAATAATAGAAAGAATGAACAGAAGGCCCCGCGGCCTTCTGTTTTTTGCGCTATTTGAGGCAATTGCCTAAATTCACTGCTTATGATATATTATTCTCTGTATTATCAGTGACAGGAAAGGGCACCGCAATGCTTTACATGTTCAGTCTTTTGGTCGACATACTGGGATTCTATCTCATATCTTCGGTCTTCGTGAAGGATCCGTCGAAGTTCGCGTTCACGAAGCCGTTTTCTTCGGTTGCCCTGTATATCCTGATCATAACCATGGGACTCAGGATGGGAGCCAATGAAGAGGTGACCGGGAACATAGGCACCATAGGGCTTCAGGCTCTCATCATTACGATAATGGCCATCGGCGGCAGCATGATCGTGGCGTACATCGCCTCCAGGATCATGAAGATGAACAAGCAGGGACTTCTGCCCGGCGAAGCGGAGAAAAGGGAGGAGACGGAAGGCGATCAGGAGACGGGGAACAGTGCCATCAAGTCATCCATGGTCATACTGCTTCTGGCAGCCTTTGGAATTTTCCTGGGATTCGCTGTGGTGCCAAAGGTGTTTAATGACATGGAGGCTTTTCAAAACGGGGCTGCCAACGTCATAACCGTGGTGCTCTACATTCTGTTGGCCTGCGTGGGCTTCGACCTGGGGCTGGAGGGAGGCCTTGGCGACAAGATGAAGGCCATCGGACTCAGGGTCCTGGTCCTGCCCCTCTGCATCAACATCGGTACTCTCGGCATGGGCCTGATCTACGGACTGATCGGATCGTTCTCGGTGAGGGAATCTCTGGCCATCTTCGCAGGCTTCGGCTGGTACAGCCTTGCACCCGCCATCATAATCAACGCGGGATTCATCAAGGCTTCGGCAGTCAGCTTCCTGCATAACGTGCTGAGAGAAGTTTTCTCGTTCCTGCTGATACCCATTGTGGCGGAAAAGATCGGCTACTATACAGCCATCGCCATTCCTGCGGCCCCCGGCATGGACGTCTGCATTCCCATCGTAAAAAAATGCACCAACTCGGAGATGGTGCTTTACTCGCTGGTCTCGGGGATCATCACATCCTCTGAAGTCAGCATTCTGGTGACACTGTTCATAGGAGCGTAAGATGATCCAGATATTGATAAAAGTTTGGACGGCCATGATCGTCTGCTATATCATAGCGTCCCGCCTGAGGGGTCACAGAGATAAGCTGACCTGGGTTGGAACTTTCATGAACGTCCTGATATACATAATGGTCCTGCTTCTGGGTATGAGGATGGGGGCTAACGAAGAGGTCATTCAGTCCCTTCCGTCCATTGGTCTTCAGTCTCTCCTGGTGACGATACTCGTCATAGTTTCCGGCATGGTGGGAGTCACCATTGTCAGGAAACTCCTTCACATAGGCCGTTTCGGCAGGAACAGCTCCGGAGGAGACATCAGGTCCGATAAGGAGGAGCAAAAAAGAAACCTCAGGTTCACTCTGATAATCGCAGTTGTCACTGCCATCGGAGTTGCGCTGGGGTATTTCCTGGTGATAAAGACACTGGGCATCAGAGAGAGGTTCATGGAGGTGACGGACCCTCTGACCATCGATCTCCTCATCGTGCTTCTGGGAGTCGTGGGCTTCAGCCTGGGCCTGGAGGGTACGATCTTCGCCAATTTCAAAAAAGCCGGGATAGGCATAGTGCTCTTTCCCGCTGCGGTTATCGGTTTCAACATCCTGGCAGGCGTGATCTACGGGCTGATCGCTCCCATATCCGTTAAGGATGGCATCGCCGTCGCCGCAGGATTCGGATGGTACACCTACGTTCCGACGATGATCTCTCAGTCGGGGAACCAGGTGCTGTCGGCCATAAGTTTTTTGCACAATGTAATAAGGGAGACCCTGGGGATCATAGGCATCCCGCTGGTGGCCTCCAGAATAGGATATATTGAATCTACTGCGGTTCCCGGGATAGCTGCCATGGACGTCTGCATGCCCATCGTGGAGCGTTCCGCCGACGGGGAGACCATGGTGTACGGATTTTCCATCGGATTCGCCATGTGCCTGGCATGTCCGCTGATAATACCCCTCTGTCTGGGCTGAAAACAGCCTTTTCAGCGGGTTTCAGGGACTTGTCGGGGATTTACCCTTTAAGGATAAAAAACTACTAAATAAAGAGCTGAGCCACGTATACCACCACGCAGCAGATGGCGGACACGGGGAACAGTCCCAGACCGAACCATGCCGCGGCGATGCCGGCCACCAGAGCCAGGGCACCGCAGACTGCGGAACCTGTGGCGTAAAGTATGGCCGGGAAGGTCATGACGGACAGGGTCACGTAGGGTACGTAGTAAAGAAAAGACCTGATGAAACGGTTCTTTATGGGTTTGCGGATCAGTGTGAAGGGCAGGGCGCGTATGACGAAGGACGTGAGGGCCATGACCAGGATGTAGATGTAAATGTTATGCTGCATCTTCGGCCTCCTCCTTTACGGGGAACAGCGCCGCCGCACCCCCTGCGATCAGAAGTGTCAGGATGATGGTCCTGGTTCCTTCGGAAATGTCCTTCAGACCAGGCAGTATCCCGAAGAGCCAGCTCAATAAGAAGCTTATAGCTATGATGAAGGCTACGAGCTTATTTTTTTTGGCCTCGGGAACGATGCAGGCTATGAACATGCCGAACAGCGCTACGCCCAGGGCGCTGACCACTGCCTCCGGAAGGATGCTTCCGGCCACGATCCCCACCGCAGTGCCGCTGGCC
>JAEEOX010000060.1 GCA_016284485.1 Bacillota bacterium
CGCATTCGAAGTAGCAGCCATGGACGAGGGCGCAGGAGTCACATTCCTGGATTCCAAATCCTCCCAGATGGGAAAGAAAGAGACCATCGCAGACACAGCGAAGGTACTGGGCAGATTCTATGACGGAATCGAGTACAGAGGATTCAAGCAGTCAGTAGTTGAAGAGCTTGCAAACAACGCAGGAGTACCGGTATGGAACGGCCTTACGGACGTAGACCATCCCACCCAGATCCTTGCAGACCTCCTTACCATCGAAGAGCACGTAGCGAAGCCGCTTAACAAGGTAAAGGTAGTATTCTGCGGAGACATCAGGAACAACATGGCCTATGCATGGATGTACGGCTGCGCCAAGATGGGAATGCACTTCGTAGCCTACGGACCGGACGAGCTCGCAGAGCAGGTAGACCCGGACGTTCTTAAGAGAGCAAGAGAAGTTGCAGAGTACACAGGAGCCAGCATCGAAGTATCCAGTGACGAAGCATGCCTCAAGGGAGCAGACGTACTTTACACAGACATCTGGGCATCCATGGGAGAAGAAGACCAGATCCCGGACAGAGTAAGGATGCTGACACCCTTCAAGGTGACCAAGGAGATGCTGGACAAGACAGAGAACCCGGACGTGATCTTCATGCACTGCCTGCCTTCATTCCATGACTTCGACACCACAATGGCGAAGGAGCAGAAGGAGCTGGGATATGACATCCGTGAAGTCACCGATGAAGTATTCCTTTCAAAGCACTCTGTGGTATTCGACGAAGCAGAGAACAGGATGCACACCATCAAGGCAGTTATCGTAGCCACCATCGGCTAGGAGGAAGACATGGCAGAAAAGATAGTAGTAGCATTAGGCGGAAACGCACTTCAGTCAGGGAAGATGGAACCCACAGCTGAAGCCCAGCTCCAGGTAGTGAAAGAGACCTGCGAGAGAGTGGCTGACATCAGCGGAATGGGATATGAAGTGGGAGTGGTCCACGGAAACGGACCTCAGGTAGGAAGGATCCTTCTTGCATCTGAGACCGCAAAGGACGTCACCCCTGCCATGCCCTTCGACGTATGCGGAGCCATGTCCCAGGGATACATCGGATATCACCTTCAGCAGGCTTTGAGAGACGCGCTGAGGAACAGAGGAAGAAACGTACCCGTAGCCACAGTAGTTACCCAGCTGGTAGTAGATAAGGATGACCCGGGATTCAAGAATCCCACCAAGCCCATCGGTCCCTTCTATACGGAAGAGGAAGCCATGAAGCTCAAGGAGGAGAAGGGCTACAGCATAAAGGAAGATGCAGGAAGAGGCTGGAGAAGAGTGGTAGCATCCCCGATCCCGAAGAAGATCGTAGAGATCGAGGCAGTTAAGACGCTCTGGCCCACGACGATCGTTATCACCTGCGGAGGCGGCGGTATCCCCGTCATCGAGAAGGAAGACGGATCCCTTGAGGGAACGGCAGCAGTCATCGACAAGGACTTTGCTGCAGAGCTTCTTGCGGAGCAGGTTGACGCAGACATCCTGATGATCCTGACAGAGGTCGAGCAGGTAGCCATCCACTTCAACAAGCCCGATCAGAAGAACCTGGCCAAGATGACCCTGGAAGAAGCAGAGAAGTACTGTGCAGACGGAGAGTTCGCACCGGGCTCAATGCTTCCCAAGGTACAGGCGGCCATGAAGTTCGTGAAGGCATATCCCGAGAAGAAGGCCATCATCACATCCCTTGCCAAGGCGGTGGACGCCCTTAAGGGAGAGACCGGAACGGTCATCGTGAACAAATAGGCTGGATTCAGATGTATTACTGCGATAGATGAATAATTAAAAAACTCCTTTACAAAAAGGGAAAAAGGCGCGCCATGGGGAACTGTGGCGAGCCTTTTGTTTTGCACTGACAATGGCTATATGGTAGAATTACTGTGTATGGGTCCGGCGTCAGAATATCAGGCGGGACCAGATGAAAGGAGACGAAATGAGTGATTTGAGAACCATCCGGGTCACCGGGAAGGGGCAGGTAAAACTGAAGCCCGACATGACCAGGATTTATGTGACCCTCAGCGGTCTTTACAAGGAATATGCAGAGACCCTGAAGCGGTCTTCCGAAGATACGGACAAGCTTAAAGAACTTCTGGCGGACTATGGTTTCGACCGTCAGGACCTGAAGACACTTTCCTTCGACGTGAACACGGAGTACGAGGGATATCAGGAGGACGGCGTCTGGAAACAGCGGTTCGCGGGCTACAGGTACAATCACGTGCTGAAGGTGGAATTCGATTCCGACAACGAGCTTCTGGGGAAGATACTCTACGGATTGGCTAACAGCGATCTGAACCCCGAGATCCGCCTTGGATACACTGTGCGCGACAAGGAAGCCGCCAAGAACGATCTTCTTGGCAAGGCAGTGCAGGACGCAGGGGAGAAGGCGAAGGTGCTTACAGCTGCGGCGGATGTGACGCTGAAGGATATCCGCACCATCGACTATTCCTGGGGAGAGGTGGACTTCGAAATAAGTCCCATGAGGAACATGATGATGGCCAAGGCTGCGGTTGTGGATGGTGCCATGGAGTACTCCATGGACATCGAGCCGGATGACATCCAGGTGTCCGACAATGTGACTGTGGTCTGGGAGATAGAGTGAGCGCGGGGCGCACTTTCCCTTGACAGTAAAAATAGCCGGAAGGTATAATTTGAGAAGAGATAAATCGTGCACGATGCGTAATCTTGAACGGCAGATGCGCGGTGGCGCAGACACTGGAGGAAAACATGAAATACAGCAGCTTTGAGCAGATCGCCCAGGTCTGCAGAGACAGCGAATCAGTAAAGAAGGTGGCGGTTGCCGGCGCGGCCGACGAGCATGTCCTTGAGGCGGTGATCGAGGCCAGACGGGAAGGGATCGCCGAGCCGATACTGGTGGGAGATCCGGAGAAGATCGCCCAGGGACTGGCTGAACTTGGATGCCGGCCGGACAGCTTTGAGATCGTGCCTGCCTACTCCGCCCAGGATTGCGGCGAGGAAGCCGTGGAACTGGTGAAGGCGGGGAAAGTGGATTTCCTCATGAAGGGAATGATAGAGACCAGAGACATCATGAAGCCCCTGGTGGCCAAAGAAAACGGCCTGAACACCGGCCGCACCATGTGCGTTTTCACCTACAACTACGTGCCCCAGATGACTAGGCTTCTGGCCCTGGCGGACGGAGGCATGATCCCTTATCCCACTCTGGAGCAGAAGAAGGACATCGTAGTAAACTGTGTGGAATCCCTGCACAAGCTGGGGATCGAGAGACCCACGGTGGCCATACTGGCCGGAGTGGAGAAGGTCAATCCCAAGATGCCTGAGACCACGGACGCTGCGGCTCTGGTGGAGATGAACAGGAAGGGCGAGATAGAGGGCTGCGATATTTACGGGCCCATATCCTTCGATATTTTCATGGACAAGGAGATCGCGGAGCACAAGGGCTACGACTGTCCCTGCTGCGGCGATTTCGACTGCTGCATCGTGCCCTCCATGGCGGCGGGCAACCTGATGCACAAGGCCATGATAATCTGCGGCGGCACCAAGATGGCGGGAGTCATCGTTGGAGCCAAGGTGCCGGTGGTGCTCAGCTCCAGAGGAGCTTCCGCAGAGGAAAAATTCGTTTCGATGGCGCTGGCGTCCCTTTTGTCGTAAGGGGCGGGGGCGCGGATGTTTTGCGCAAAAAACACTTTTGACATAGAGAGAGGAGCAATCTGATGAAACAGCTTTTGACAGGCGATGAAGCCATCGCCCGCGGCGCATACGAGGCCGGGGTCAGGCATGCTGCGGCATACCCGGGCACGCCTTCCACGGAGATCCTTGAGAACATCGCAAAGTACGATGAGATCTACGCGGAGTGGGCGCCCAACGAGAAGGTGGCTATGGAATCCGCAATAGGCGCATCCATGGCAGGAGCCAGATCCATGGCTTCCATGAAGCACGTGGGAGTAAACGTTGCGGCTGACCCGCTGATGACCTTCTCCTACATGGGAGTCAACGGCGGAGCGGTGCTGGTCACTGCGGACGAGCCGGGAATGTTCAGCTCCCAGAACGAGCAGGACAACAGGAACTACGCCAAGATGGGCAAGTTCCCCATGCTGGAGCCCTCTGACAGCCAGGACTGTCTGGACATGGTGAAGGCCGCCTATGAACTCAGCGAGAAATACAACGTGATCTTCATGATCCGCATGGTGACCCGTGTCTGCCACTCCAAGTCCCTGGTGGAAGTGGGGGAGAGGAAGGACGTTCCTGTCAAGGAGTGGAAACCGGATCCCATGAAGTACGTGGCTCTTCCTGCATACTCCAGGATCCTCAGGGTCCAGATGGAAGACAGGCAGAAGGCTCTTGAAGAGGCCAGTGAGAACTCGCCCTTCAATTACGCTGAATACACCGATGAACTTAAGGACGGCCAGAAGGTGGGAGTCATCGCTTCCGGCGCATCCTTCTGGTACGCCAAGGAAGTTTTCGGCGAGACCGCTTCCTACCTGAAACTGGGCTTCACCAACCCCATGCCGAAGAACATGATCACAGAGTTCTGCCAGAAGATGGATGTGGTCTACATCGTTGAAGAGGACGACCCCTACATCGAGGAATTCTGCCAGAGACTGGGATTCAAAGTCCACGGCAAGGACACCTTCCCGCCCTACGGCGAGATGACCCCCGACGTGCTCCGTAAGAGCCTGACGGGAGATACGCTTCCTGAGGTGAACTACGACCACAGCCTGGTCAACAAGAGGCCGCCGTCGCTTTGCGCGGGCTGCCCCCACAGAGGACTTTTCTTCAGACTGGGCAAGCGTAAGGACATCATGATTTCCGGAGACATCGGCTGCTACACACTGGCTGCCGGAGCTCCCTACAATGCCATGAACTCCACGGTCTGCATGGGCGCATCCATATCCGTGGGCCACGGCGCTCAGCAGGTGTTCAACCGCGCCGGCGTCAAGCGTAAGGTGGTCACCGTCCTGGGCGACTCCACCTTCTTCCACACCGGAGTGGAGTCCCTCATAAACACAGTATATAATCAGTCAAATACCATAAATATCATCCTGGATAACCGCATCACAGGCATGACGGGACATCAGCAGAATCCCGGCACAGGTTACACAGTGAAGGGCGATTCTACCATAGCCATAAACATCGAAGAGCTGGTGAAGGCCATCGGAATACGCCACGTGAAGGTCATCGACCCCAACGACCTGAAGGCCGTGGACGAGGCTCTGGACAGCTTCATGGATCTGGACGAACCCTCCGTGATCATCACCAGATGGCCCTGCGTCCTCAAAAAATTCTCTCAGGAAGACCTCAACGAATTCGAGGGTCTGTTCCAGACCAAGGACGTGGTGGATCCTGAGAAGTGTATCGGCTGCAAGCTCTGCCAGAAGACCGGATGCCCGGCTCTGATCTTCAATGCCGAGGACAAGAAAGTGACCATCAACCGCACCGACTGCGTGGGCTGCGATGTCTGCAAGCAGGTATGTCCCACTGGCGCTATCCTTAAAGAAAGTGAGGCGAAGTAAGATGACGAAGAACATTCTTTTGACAGGAGTAGGCGGACAGGGAACCATCCTTGCCGCAAAGATGCTGACCATCGGCCTCATGGAATCAGGATATGACGTTAAGATGAGCGAGATCCACGGCATGAGCCAGAGAGGCGGAAGCGTCACATCCCAGGTGAGATATTCTGAGGAAAAGGTCTACAGCCCGGTCATCGAGAAGGGCACGGCGGACATCATAGTTTCCTTCGAGAAGATGGAAGCCCTGCGCAACCTGGACTATCTGAAGCCGGAGGGCGGAGTGGTGGTCATCAATAACGTGGAGATTCCCTCCATGACCAACCTGACCGGTGAAGAGAAATACACAGAGGGAATCGAGGAGATAATCGAAGGCGCTGCCTCCAAGGTGATCTCCATCGACGCCACCAGACTGGCAGGCGAACTGGGATCAGTGAAGGCTGCCAACGTGATCCTTCTGGGAACACTGGTCAAATCCATGGGTCTGGACCATATCGACTGGGAGGACATCATCAGGAGAAACGTTAAGGAGAAGTTCATCGACCTGAACCTTAAGGCCATCAAGCTGGGAATGGACCTGGCGAAATAAGTTTTCGTACAAAACATCCAAGGAGGACCCACATGTCCATCAAACAGCTAGTCATAAATCCGGGCTCCACCAGCACTAAGCTGGCCGTCTTCGAGGACGACAGGCAGCTGCTGGAGAAGTCCATACCCCATCCTGCCGAGGAACTGAAGGAGTTCCCGGACCTTTACGACCAGATACCCTACAGGCTGGAAGCCATCAGAGCCTTCCTCAGAGACAACGGGCTGAAACCCTCGGACTTCGACGTGATCATGTGCAGAGGCGGCATGGTCTGGGGCATCGGCATGGGCGGCTTCAGAGTAAACGAGGCTCTGGCTGAGACCCTTAGAAACGAAGAGTACACGTCCCCACATGCATCCAATTTGGGAGGCATCATGGGCCGCATCCTGGCGGAGGAGGGCGGAATAGACGCCTACATCTACGACGCGGTGACAGCTGCAAGCCTGCCTAAGTTTGCAGCCATCACAGGATTCCCGGAGATCGTCAGGCGCTCCAGCTGCCACGTGCTGAACATGCACGCCATGGCGGAGCAGTATGCGGCGGATCACGGTCTGGACTACGCCTCTCAGCGACTTCTCATAGTCCACATGGGCGGCGGCATCTCCTACTGCGCCATGGATCACGGGCAGATCATCGATTCCATCGGAGACGACGACGGCCCCTTCTCACCGGAGAGAGCCGGATTCACCCAGATCCTTCCAATCGTGAAGATGTGCTACTCCGGCGACTACACTTATGCCGAGATGAAGCAAAAGATCCGAGGAAACGGCGGATTCAAGGCCTACTTCGGCACATCCAGCATGAGGGATATCGAGAAGATGGTTGAGGATGGCGATCCAAAAGCCACGCTACTGTACGACGCAGAGGCCTATCAGATCGCAAAGGGAATATGTGAGCTTTCCGTAGCCTTCAAGGGCAACGTGGACGCCATAATACTCACCGGCGGCCTGGCATATTCAGACAGGCTCACCTCCAAGATCTCGGAGTACGTGAAGTTCATCGCCCCCATCTACATCTACCCGGGCGAGAACGAGATGCTGGCACTGGCCAGAGGCGGCGTCAGGATAATGAACGGCACCGAGCGTGCAAAGGAGTTCAGGCTGGAGGACATTATAGAGGCCAACAAGCCTTTAGTATAACGTCAATATGAAGAAAACGCCCTGCAGGACCGATCGTCGGACCTCGCAGGGCACTTTTTCTATCCGCGTTCTGAAGCAACCTTTTCCAAAAGGTCTTCCGGGCTGCAGTAGAGGACTCTGGCCAGACGGACCACATATTCTGCCCGTGCCATGTTGATGTTCTTCTGGCGCTGCTCATACTGCTGTATGGTCCTGAGGGGAATATCACTTTGTTCTGCGAGCTGCGCCTGGCTCAGTCCTGCCAGTTTTCGATAGTACTTGAGCCTTGTTTCCCGGTTCCTTTCAGTACATATCTCATCCATGGCATCACAGAAGTGGCGGATATCCATCTCATGATACGGAGAGTACATGGATCTGATGTCCATGATGTTTTCCGGAGAGGCAATGCTCCTGAACGAAAGGCCGGTTTCCCACTGATAGTAAGCCAAAGCCCATCCCAGCCAGTATTCCTGCGTACGATAGTCCTTTGGCTTTACCTCCACTCGTTCAATGCCGTCGCCAAGGACAGCATAGGTCATCTCGATCCCTGACATTCCGGCGATTACCGTTGATTCGCCGTGTTCGAAGCGTTCCGCGATCTCGCTGTTTATGAATTGTTCCCAGAAGTCTCTCAGGCCGCAGTTGAGGTCGTTCACCGCGAAGTCCAGCATGTGCCCACAATTGGCGCGAGCCTTTTCCAGATAGATCTTATCGTAAGCGCGGATCATCTTGTTTGATCTCCTCATCCAGTATAGTGGTTATGTATAGATCGCCCTTCTGCCGTCTGTTCCGTTCGGTATTGAAATACTCTTTCCGGGCGAGCTTGTCGCGCATTTCCCTTTTGGCGTACCATTCCTTGGCTAAAGCGGTCTCGTACCCTATGAATGCGATGCGGTCAAAAGCCTCTTCACTTTTAAGAACAAACTGTTGTCCAAGTTTGCCTAAATGCATCGCATTGTTGAGCTGGCGATAGGAAATGGTGCCGTTCAAAAAATCCTGCGCGAAAGAGAAGTAACTGTCATCGGCCCTATAACCCAGCATGATATCTGCGCCGGAACAGTCGATCAAAAAACTATCGAGAATATACTTTCGGGCATCGAATGCAAGACTTGACGAAATGTCAAATTTCCTGTTACAAAGCAGAACTGCCAGCCAATTCAGAATACAGTTCTTTTCGCTGTTCAGATCAAGAACCTCCAAACCGTCCATTTCGATATCATAGATGTTGGCATACCCGTCCTGAAACATCGAAACTCCCCATTCCTTGGCCATGTCAATGGAATCGGTGCAATAGAAACCGAGACCGTAATCGTTATATGCCTTGCCATAACCGTACAGCGGCCTTACGAGTATGTGATCTGAACCGTGGAAAATGCGTTGGATCATGTACTGCCTCACTTGCTATACTCCTAAAGGAGTATAAATTCTGACTGAAGTATACTCCTTTGGGAGTATCGTGTCAATAAAAAAGGCGCAGATTTCCTGCGCCTTGATAGACATAGGGTTCTTTTATAACTCACGGCCTATACCATATGGATAAACTGTTTGAGTTGTACGGACAATATCCAGCAGTATGACGCATCAGTGGACCCTCACCCCATTTTGATGTGACAACCGAAGCTTTTGCAGATGGACCGGCAGAATAGATGATTGCAGAATGACCGCCACTTGGATAATATACTTTACGCCCCACAGCTGGCGTTGTCGTCGAAGTATAACTGCCATCAGTCATATATGCGGAAGGATAGTTGATCCATCTGGTATTACTTGTAGATGCACTGTACCATGCATAGGAATGACAATTATACTTTGCTGTTGATGTGCTAATAAATGTTGCATTAGGATAGCTCGACATGGCGGCATTGTTTATGGCGGTTTTTTCAGTGCTCGTGTAGTCGTTTGTAGCGTATAAGGCGGCCACTGCTGTTCCTTTTGGAGTATATACTGTTACATTTGTATATACTATAGTTGTCCTCAACAGAGGTTCACGAGAAGTGTTATCAGAGGAAGACAACAGATACAATTCAATCTTATCCAATACCATGCCTGCAATGCTTTTGTTTACTTCTGGGCAGTTCAAACCATTGATGACGGTACCTCTGTTCATGTTTTCTATGGTCTCGAGAACATCACTACGCTGAAGCAAAAAGTCAAGCGCCAAACATTGTCCCCTAACACTATCTACAGCTTCCCGAGGAGTGTTGTATAACAGGATATCGACACTCAATGGGTATTCCAGAACTGCTGCAACTAATTCCTCTGTAGTGAGGCAATTTAGTTGAGACCTGTCTACAGTTACAGCCTCTACCATTTGATCGTGAGAAGTAAAAGTGCTCCAAACATCACTTTCCACATTAATCTCATACAAAGAGTTTTGACTACTTTGTACTTGATCTGCTGACACATCGGTCAGATAGAAACATTGCGATAACAATGCTATGGCGGTTAAAAAGGCAAGTACTCTCTTCAATTATTCTCCTTTCCGTGAAACACATTACTTTTGCACGCTATGCTTATATTCTATCTCCACATACTCTCTTATCGCTTCGAGAATCATGGGAGCGATAGACTTATTAGATTCAGAGCAGTCAAGTTCTGCTATTAACATGTCCTGATCAAGTGACTCCAGCAATCGTGGCAAGTCGCCCCTCTCCAGCAGCAGATTCAGGGCGGTACAGTATTCTCTCACTACGTCAAGACCGGCTGTGTGGGACAGATAATATTCGCCTTCATCGTCATCAGCACTAGATACCGTGCCGTTAAGAAGCACATCCACGATCAGCGGATACTCTAGTGTAGCCTTCAGCAATTCCTCTGTTGAGTAGTCTTTCAATACGCTTTCATCCACCCTCAGAGCCTCGATCATTTCTTCGTGAGATTCGTACGACTTCCATTCAGGACTATCCTGGGTGACCGGATACAAAACAAATCTTTCTGCGGCGTAAACTATCCCCGAAAGGGCTATCAGTAATGCTGCGATCAGTGCGGCTACCATGGCCATGCGTATCCTGTGACGCCCCAGACTTACAAATACGTGTTCGGACGAAGAGGCTATTCTATCAAGCTTCTCTCTAAACACTTTTCGGAACACATAGGTTTCAGAGTATTCATCGGGATCAGGCAGATCTCGTACGTCATTTTCGAGTGCGTATCCCAGAGCCATTATCAGTCTGTCTTCCATTTTATCTTTATCCCCTTTTGATCATCTCTGCGAGAGTATTTCGTGCCCTGTAGTATCTTCCTTTGACTGCTGCAATGGAAAGCCCCATCAGGTTTGAGATCTCGCTGAAAGTGTATCCGTATATCCCATACAGATACAAAACCGATCTTAGATTTTCCGGCAAAGTCATTATCAGTTCCCCAAGGTCCACTGCATCGATATCATTGAATGTCCCTACCGGGACCGAATTCTCTGCGAGGTCATCAAGTCTTGTTGCATTGCCGTCGGGCCTTCGCAGTTCTTTTCTAAGCATGTCCAGGGCAGTATTCTTCGTGATCACAACGAGAAAGAATTTTGTTTTTCCCGAATCAATGTCGCCGACCTTGGAGAAGTTTTTTGCGACCTTAAGAAAGGCCTCCTGCACGGCGTCTTCGGCCAGATAATCATCCTTCAAAATATCTCTGGCCACGCAAAACATGAGCCGCTGATATTTCTCGACCATCTTTGTGAACTTGTTACGGGAACTCTCTTCCACGAGAGCCGCAAAGCAGATCGCCAGCATGCTGAATTCTCCTTCGTGGCGTTTTCAACTAATAAAACGAAAGAACAGCCCAAATCGTTACATGCCTGTAAAAAAAGGCGCAGATTTCCTGCGCCTTGGTCATCATATTGAGTTAGCCGAAGTACATCTTGGCCACCTTCCCGAAACTCGGCATGGAGTTCACCACGGTCTCATGGGAGACGCAGTAAGAAAGCCTGAAGTAGCCGGGGCCCATGAAGGCGCTGCCGGGGGTGGCCAGGATCCGTTCATCCTTAAGTTCGTCGCAGAAGGCCGCGTCATCATCTATGGGGCTCTTGACCCAGAGATAGAATGCCCCGTCGGGTTTGACGCAGCTGAATCCCATGGCAGTCAGTCCTTCGTAAAGATCGGCGCCGTTTCTCTCGTAGAATGCCACGTTGGACCTGAGTCCGGTGCAGCGGGCGATGGCCAGCTGCTGAAGGGAGGGAGCGTTTACGATGCCAAGCATTCTGTTGGCTGTGGAAAGTGAAAGGACGAACTCATCCCATCCGTCGGACTGAGGAGGTACCAGCACGTAGCCGATACGTTCTCCGGGAAGGGACAGGGACTTGCTGTAGGAATAGCAGATAAGGGTGTTATCGTAGAAGTCCGGGATATGGGGCACCTTGGCTTCGCCGTAGACCAGCTCCCTGTAGGGCTCGTCGGAGATGATGTAAATGACTGTGCCAAGTTCTTCCTGCTTAGACTTGAGGGCATCAGCCAGTTGACTTATGACTTCTGCAGGATAAACCGCGCCTGTGGGGTTGTTAGGGTTATTGATTATCACAGCCTTTGTCTTAGGGGTGATTTTGGCGCACATCTCCTGCACGTCGGGCATGAAGCCTGACTCGGGATGAGGAGCGATCACCACGGGCACTGCGCCGTAGTTTGAAAGGTAGTTGTTGTATTCCAGGAAGTAAGGAGCGAAGACGATCACCTCGTCGCCGGGCTCCAGAATAGATCTCATGGTGATGTTCATGGCTGAGGCTGCGCCTGCGGTCATGACCACGTTGGCCGCGGAGTAGGATGTGCCGTAGCGGCTGTTGAGATCCTCTGCGATGGCCTGCCTTGTTTCTTCGAAACCGGCGTTTGACATGTAGCCATGGAGCTTCAGGGGATCTTCTGTCTTAAGAATGTCGATCATGGCGTCCCTGAGCTCTTCGGGCGCGGGAACGTTGGGGTTTCCCAGACTGAAGTCATAGACGTTCTCCGGGCCGTAGACGGCGGCCAGTTTTTTGCCCTCCTCGAACATGCGGCGGATGGCGGAACTTCCGTGGACTCTGGGTCTCATCAAATTGGATATCATATCTATTCTCCTTTACATCTTGTGGTAGTGCTGCATTATGAGGATGCGTGCGCCGGGGATGTCATCCGACCGGATGGCTTCAAGGATCTCCCTGTGCTCGTTGATTATGTTCAGGCGCTCGCTCTCGTTCTGCTCGTGGTCGTAGAGGGTCACGAGATAGAATATGTCGTAGATCTCGCGGTACATCTTGTCCAGGAAGGGATTGGAGGCGCACCTGATGAAGCAGGAGTCGAATCCCAGAGAGTCCTGGATGTATTTGTGATAATTCCGTGAGTTATAGCTCTTTTCCTGACTCCTGAGGGAGGCGTCCAGAAGCTTTACCAGCTTCTCCCGCCTGTCCAGTGAGACATTGAGCTCCAGGGCTCCGAGGATCAGGGTCTCCATGGCCTTCTCCACCTGGCGGAAAAGGGCGGGGGAGTACTCGATGACTCTTGGCCCGGCGTTGGGGGTGACCTTCACCAGCCCGTCCCGCTCCAGCATTGAAATGGCTTCACGGATGGGGGTGTTGGATACGCCCAGCTCGTTGGAAAGGGAAAGAATATTGATCTTGTCGCCGAATCTGTACTGTTCTCCCAGGATCCTTTCGCGGAGCAGATCGTAGATCTGGTCCTTCATGCTCTTCTTGATTATATCCATTGGAATATCCTTTCATTCAGCCGCCTGCAGGCGGCAGCCCCTTGATCTAAAGGGTCTCGGGCAACTGTTGTTCGTGCACGAAACATTATAAAAAGTATATTTCCGAGGGGTTCCCGGTGTCAAGTGCCGGGGTGGGATTTTTGCGCAAAAAATCCCGGCCGGGGCCCCCGCCTCACCAATGATATTCTTGTATGGACAAAACAAATAATGTATAATTAGAAGGGCGCAGTATGCGCACCGCAGATTTGTGTTGCAGCAATAGTTGACAGATACACGGAGGAAGCTGATATGAAGAAAGCAGGCAAGGCGGCTCTCATATCCCTCGGAGCTCTGGGCAGCGCGGCGCTGGGCGCATCATACCTCCTGGCGAGGGTGGTGGCCAGACCGCAGCGCAAGACCTTCGAGTTCAGGGTGAACGACCTCAGGGAGCACGGACGCTGGGAGGATTACGACAAGCTCAGGAAGGTCCCCTACACCGTTGAGATGTTCGACGGTCATGTTTTGCACGCCACGTTCATTCCGGCCACACTGGAGACCAACAGGTATGTGATAATCTCCCACGGCTTCGGCGACAACCGGCTGGGAAGCGCCAAGTATGCCCTGATGTATCATGCCATGGGCTTTAATTCCATAATCTACGACACCAGGGGCATGGGGGAGAACAGGGAACAGGCCATCACTCTCGGCCTTAAGGAATCCAGAGACCTGATCGATCTCATCCTGGACACCCGCAAAAGATACGGCCGTGACATCGTACTGGGACTCCACGGCGAGTCCATGGGCGCGTCCTTCCAGATCATGGCCCTCAAGTATATGCCGGACATAAGCTTCATGATCTGCGACTGCGGATTCGCCAGACTGGAGGACGTGCTGGACGTGCAGATCACCAAGGTGTTCCACCTGCCTAAGTTCATGGTGAAGCTGGCAAGCCTGGGATCGGCGGTGTTTTACGGTTACCGCTACGGGGAAGTGCAGCCCATAAAGATGCTTAAGAACGTTAATAACATTCCAATCTGTTTCTGCCACGGTACGGCGGACAGCTTCATCCCATACCACGAGTCGGAGATGATGTTCGAGGAATACAAGGGTTACAAGGAGCTCCACCTCTTCGAAGGTGCGGAGCACGTGGAGAGCCTCAACGCAGACCCTGAAGGATATTACGAGATGACAGCCGATTTCATAGAGAGGGTGCTGGGCTGAGCCCTGACCCGGAAGCGGCTTTGGAGAATAAAATGGAATTTCTTACTAAGAGACAACAGAAGTTTTACCGCGCCATGGAGAAGACTCCTCTCACCAAGGCGCTGCTCACCGACTGGTTCATTCTGAAGGGGAGACAGAAGATCGACTACTACTCACCCAAGATCGATGAGGCCATCAGGAACTACAAGGGAAACGATGCCTGGCTGGACGATCCCGGGGCGGTGAGGAATGCCCGCAGGGAGATAATCTTCCACATGTTCGCATACGGTATTTTGCCCTACGAGTACTATATGTTCAGGTTCAGGGACTGTTCGCCCAGGAAGAAGGATTCGTTCCTTACGGACAAGCTGACGGTGGCCAACCTGCACAAACTCAATGACTACGCCTACCTGGATCTTTTCAACAACAAGTGGAAGACCTACGAGAAGTACGGGCAGTTCTACGGACGAAAGATGGTGAGGATCGGATCTGAAGAGGACAGACCGGTGTTCGATGAGTTCGTGAAGGACAATCCGGTATTCGTCAAGAAGGGCGAGTACGGCGCCATGGGCCGCACGGTGGAAAAGGTGGATTCCTCGGACTATCCATCCATGGATTCGCTTTTTGCCCATCTGATGGCTGAGCTGAATACCCTGGACAAGGGCGGACTGATCCTGGAGGAACTGATCCATCAGAGCGCCAAAATGGCATCGCTGAATCCGTCCTCTGTCAACACTCTGAGACTCATGACTCTCCTGGGAGACGACGGAGAGGTCATATACAAATTCCCCTGGATGAAGATCGGCCGCAACGGCAGCTTCGTGGACAACGGCGGCTCCGGCGGCATGTTCGTGCAGGTGGACGAGAAGACAGGCATCGTCAGGACCAACGGCGCCACCGAGACCGGAGAGGTGTACTACATCCATCCGGATTCAGGCACGGTGATCCCCGGCTTCCAGGTGCCCGACTGGAATCAGGCGCTGGAGCTTGGCAGGAAGCTGGCACCCATCACACCCAGGGTCCGCTACGTGGGCTGGGATCTGGCCCATACGGACAAGGGCTGGATCGTGGTGGAAGGCAACTTCGCTTCACAGTCCCTTTATCAGAACTGCGACCAGATGGGCCGCAGGTACGACATGGCAGCCATAGTCGACAACCTGAAGGATCTGTCGGAGATACCGGAATAGTCCGCCGGGGCGGGCTTGAATATTTTGCTTAGGGAGACTCGAGGGAGGAAAGATGAGCAGCTTTGAAAACTTAAGGATCGTCGATAACTTTTACCAGACTTCACTGTTTTTCCCAATGCCGACGGTGGCCATATCCACCCTCTGTGAGGACGGATCCACATCGGTGGGACCATATTCTCTGATCCAGCCATACTACGTGGCGGGCAAGGACTATTACGCCATGCTGCTGCAGTGCAGGAACTCTTCCAACACGGCGCAGCACATACTTCAGACAGGGAAGTGCGCCATAAACTTCCTGCCGGATGAGCCCAGGTACTTCAAGGAGCTGGTTAAGCTCAGCTGGCCTGGGGACACGCCTCAGGGCAAGATGCCCAACTTCAGCCTTACCATGGAAAAGAGCCAGATCCAGGAGGAGGATCCCGGTGACGTGAGACCCATGGTGCTCACCGACGCCATCCAGGTCATCGAGTGCACATGGATGAGGGAACTGGACGGGGCAGCCTCCGACAAGGCGGGAGAACTCAATGGCTATGAGCCGCCCTACCATGACTTCAACGGGATCACCAGCAAGTTCGGGGCACACTTCATACTGAGGGTGGACC
>JAEEOX010000061.1 GCA_016284485.1 Bacillota bacterium
CCTCCGTAGGTGTCCCTGCTGCTCCCCGTCACCTCTTCGGCATGGTGGATCCGGGCTCCAATGTGCTCATATCCATCCTTGATGACGCACTCACCGGGGGTCTTACGCCAGCAGCAAAAACACCCGGTGCAGGGGCCTATCTCCCCGTTGTCCGAGATCACGTCCCAGCCTTCGTAGCCGGCACTGATCCCGCTCCATTCTTTTTCACTGAGGTCGTGTATAACAAGATTCATGTCATCCTCCTGAAGCTGAGCCAAGCTGCTGAATCTTTTGCACGTATACTCTGGACGGCTCTCCGTCCATGTCGTCCATCATACCCATGAACTCCCAGCCGTACTTCTCGTACAATCCGGTATGATTCGTTGAAAGATAAACTTCTCCGACCGAACGTTCCTTTGCGAGGCGCACCACCTCATCAAAGAGGAGCCCCGCATATCTGTGCCCTCTGTGCTCCGGGAAGGTGTAGACGAAGCCTACCCAGGGCGTAAGATCCGTGGGCTGTATGTCGTCCTTTTCAGCGAAGGTGCAGTAGGAAATGAGCTCGTCGCCTTCTGTCAGAAGCAGGACTCTGGAGTCCTCTCCCACAGCGTCAAAAAACTCTCCGCTCCTCAGCAGTCTGCCGAGAAAAGCTCCTGCTCTCCAGTCGCTCCTCTCGATCTCCCCGATCCAGTGTTCCTTATTGTCGGTATCAAAAAAGTTTATGACCTTCAACCCATTCCCTCCGGTCGATCGTTATCTGTAGTATTTTTCTATTCCGCCGTAGCCCATGATGAGCTTGTTGCGGCGGGTCTTGTCCATGAAGCTGTTAAGTCTTTTGCGGAACTCCCCGGGGCGCTTCCTGGCGGCCTCGATGTAGGCGATCCTGATCCTTTTGTATGGCTCCGAGAAGTTCTGATAATTCTCCCAGACCGCCTCGTCGCTTCTGAGTTCCGCCATTATGTCCTCAGGGAAGAGGAAGGGTCTCTCGATCACAGGAAGCACGCTCTCTCTGACCTCCGGAAGGATCATTCCCCTCTGGTCCAGCCAGATAAGCCTCTCGATGTTGGGCTGGGAATATGTGCTTCCCGGGTTCCGCGGCGAAAACCGCCGGATGCAGTGCAGCTCGTCCAGCTTCCTGTTGGTGCTGTCGATCCAACCGAAGCAGAGGGCCTCCTCCACCGCGTCGTTGTACGACAGGCTTTCCTCGCCGGAGGCCTTCATTGGAAACACGAACCAGATCTCGGGAGATGTCCGGTAGTGCTCACTGAGGTACTGCCTCCAGTCTTCTCTTTTTGTTGTGTAATATGTCTCCATGGTCATCTTTTTGTGATCGGATGTCTTATGACCGTCTTCAGTTTCTCCGGAGCAACCTTTCTGGCGTCCGACAGATATATCTCGTGATGCATCCTCTCGTCTGAAATATCCAGTTCGCACCCCTGATCCTCCATGAACTCATGCATCTTTTCCACGGTGGCAGGCTCATCGTCATATGGTCCGATGTGCATGCACTGGACACACAGCCCCTCGTCATAGGTAAAAAACTCCACCTTGGAAAAATCCGCCTTCTTTTTGTTCGTGGCCTCTTTGACGGCCCAGTCGAATTCTTCTTTTGTTACGAAATCCGGCAGGCGGATGACGGAGATCCAGTTGAAGTCATCCTTTCTGGAATAGTCCACACCGGCTACGCCCTCCTGCCACCAGAATCCCTCCAGAGGCGGCACCACGTACTCGAAATATCCGTCCATCTTATGGTCGCCCTTATAGCTCATCTTGATGGTGAAGGCTATGCCGTAAAGCAGACCTATGGACTGCTTGTATTCGCTGTTCTCCCGGTTCGGATCGCCCTGGCCGCGTACGGCGATGTAGTTCATCTTCGGAACCGTAACTATGGACGGCTTCCGGGGCGGCATATAGAATTCCTTGTATTCTTTTTTAAAATCAAATGCCATTATCAAACCTCATTTTCCAAAAAACTCTCTATCAGGCCGTTGATGATATCCGGCTTATCTGTGTTGGAGTTGTGGCCGGCGTCCTCTATCCAGTGGAGAGGAATACCGGATCTTTTGTGCCAGTTCCTGCTGTATCTGATGCATGAACCGGCGTGATCCTTCGTGCCGCAGATAAGCATGGCCGGGCACTTGATGTCAAAGGCACGGCCCGATCTCACCGCTCCTGCCAGTATGCGGTAGCCATGACCGGCCAGCTCGGAATATCGCTTTTGATCGCCGTCGTAGGTCATCATCATGCTGAGCATGAGTTTCCTGCCGTATTCTGTGGTGGCTACGCCGTTGGTGCCCTGCCTGAGAAGCATCTTCCACGGATAGTGGCGGTACACCGGCTCCATCCTTTCCAGAAGCCAGAGCTCAATGCCGGTGTAGTACTCGCGTTTCAGCGGCGAGGAATCGATGGATATGAAGCCTTTCAGCTTCTCCGGGAAAAGTTCCTCATACATCTGTCCCAGGTAGCCTCCCATGGACTGGCCCACTATGACGGGCGCGTCAAAACCTTCGGCCCGCAGTATATCATCCAGCATCCTCACCTTGTCCTCCATGGTGAAGGTGAGCCGGAAAGGATAGGAGTCTGCGTGGCCCGGGGCATCCCAGACCAGCATGGGGTACTTCCCATCGAAGTATTCTGTCTGCTTGTCGAAAAGCCTGTGGTCCGCGGTGAGCCCGGGAAGAAATACCAGCTGCGGAGCAGCTTTGGCTCCGGTCTCGCTCACCCAGTATCTGATCGTTCCGAGTTTCGTCTCAAAAGACTTCTGTGTCATACTCATTTTTTACTCCTTGAGAGATCTCATGGCTAAAAATGTCGGTATATTCAACTCGTGGAGTCTGCCCTCTCCGTTGGTGTCCTCATAGATGTCCAGCAGCCTGAAGCCTGCCTCCAGCTGCCCGCCGATCTGCTCTTCCAAAGAATGTGAGAACTGCACCCCGGCGTCGTCATCCTGAAGCTGCTTCATCTGCTCAGGATCCTTAAGCGGATCGAAAGGCAAGTGGTTGATTATCATCTTCTCATCATTGTCCACAAGATAGTTTACGTAGTGGTCCGTCCCTGCGATGAGATATCCGCCGTGCTTCAGCACACGGTAGCATTCCTTCCAGATGGAGCGCACATCCTTCACATAGCAGTTTGAAACCGGATGGAAGATAATGTCGAACTCCTCGTCTTCAAAAGGAAAGGTCTTCGTCATATCGCCCTGAATGGCTCTGATCTCATAACCTTCACGCTCCGCCACCAGTTTTTCACTTTCGATCTGCTTTGAAGAATAGTCCATGACCGTACACGCTGCTCCGAGAGCTTCAAAGATTGGCATCTGCTGCCCGCCGCCTGATGCAAGGCCCAGGATCTTTTTGCCGCGTAGGTCTCCGAACCAGCTGTGGGGCACGTATTTCGTCGGCGTGAGTTTCACGTCCCAGTCGCCGTTTTTTGCAGCTTCAAATTCCTCATGGGAAATGGGCTTGCCCCACTCCCAGCCTTCCTCGATCCATCGGTCGATGGTCTCCGCATTTATGTCCTGATAGTTCATTGCTTTATTTTTTGCGCTCACCAGATGAATGGTATGAGCCTGTACTTTACTTTCTGTTTGTATTCTTTGTACCCCTTGAGTTCCTGCTCCAGCACCTCTTCCTCGTTCCTGATCCTCTTCACGATGATGGGGATGTATGCCAGCATGATGATGAAGGATATCAGCGAATTCAGCACCAGCGGCATGCTGAGGAAAAGCAGCACCGTCGCTGTGTACATGGGGTGCCTGACTATTCCGTAGAGCCCGGTGTCCACCACCGTCTGACCGTCCCGGACCTCGATGGTCCTCGAAAGGTACTGGTTCTCCCTGAGCACCTCGCCGAAAAGGCAGTAGGCCAGAAGGAATATGACTGCTCCGATCCAGACTATGGCGCGGGGCATCGTGATCCAGCCGAAGCGGTAATTCAGTCCGGCCACGATGAAGGCCAGGAGGAACATGAGGCCGCTGTACCTGATCACGTCCTTCTGCTCGCTCTGGGTCTCCTTGGCCTTGAGCCTGCTCCTGAGAAGATCCGGCGCCTTGAAGTACATCAGAAGCCCTGCCAGGAACATGGGCACGAACAGTATTATCATGAGAAGCCAGCCCTCCTGCCAGCGGATGGTCCCTGCAGGCAGGAACAGCAAAACTCCCATGAGCACGATGCCTGATATGATCTTTATGAGCGCTTCCTTGAGCAATCCGCCTTTCATAAGATCCTCCTCGTCTGTCTAGTCCAGAGTCACTGCGAATTCCGCAGCTTCCTTAATGTAATCGTTGTTCTTGGTCCTGATGGAGATCTGCCCCTTGGATGGTCTCCCCAGCAGATCGTCCATGGCCTTGATCTTGGCCATGTAGTCGTTTTTGCCCATGTGGGTGACCACGTAGTAGACCTCGGGAGGCATGTCTCCCGCATATTTTTTTATCAGGGCTCTTCCGATGGCGCAGGGTCCCTCGGCCCATACGGGCATGCCGATGATGACCCTGTCATAGTCCTTCAGTTTCACCCTGCCCTTGATGGCCACTTTGGAGATGGTGTTGTCTACAGTCGCAAAACATGCGCCGATATATCCCAGTAATCCCGTCCTTTTCCTGCCGTCGGTATACTGCGCCACGTCAGCTCCGGCGATGTCTGCGATGGTCTTGATCGCAGCTTTGGTGGTGTTTGTCCTGGTGTAGTATAAGCAAAGAGTCTTCATTGGAACCCTCCTTTATGCTCTTTAAATCTTCTGCTTCTCTACCTCTTCGCCTGTGTAGAGATATCTCAGATGAAAGCCTGCCTGGAGATCCTTGAGGTCTGAATATCCGATGCTGACCCCGTAGGCTTCCGATATGTCCAGGGCCTTGTCGCCCATGCCGTAGACGTAGTGGTAGTGAGGATGTGAATCTTCGATGAGTCTGGGCTTCCTGTCCCTGACCCACTCCTCATCCTGCATGAAATAGGCTCTCTCCTCTATGCGGAGGATGGTGCTTCCGGCGGGCATCTCTTCCACCTTCCTGGTCTTGCCCTTACCCTTGATCCTGCAGTCGGTCCACACCCCGTCCTTCAGGGTGCCTACGTAAGTTTCCTTTACGGACTGGTCCTTCATTATGACGAACCAATATGTGTCGTCCTTTCCGCCTATCACCCAGTCCACTTCATCGCGGAAGGCCTGATAGAATTCGAAGCCGTTTTCCTTGGTCACAAGTTCCATAAAACCATAGTTTTCCATGGCTGCACCTCCTTTCAAAGTGTCTGCTCTGAGGTCTTCCTCTTCAGCGAGAATGTTGTATCCTCCGACTCACTGACCTCGTCGCTGGAGTGG
>JAEEOX010000062.1 GCA_016284485.1 Bacillota bacterium
ATCCATATTATCGCCTCCTTACAAATCCCGATTTAGCGACATCCCGACAAACCGGATTTTGCTTAAGTCCATATCAAAGAGGTTTTTCCATGCAGTACATGACGTGTCCTTTCGGATAATCTTCAAGCATGCCGGTTACTCTTTCATAGCCGTTCTTTTTGAAAAATCCCACATTCCAGTCAAATGCTTCAATAAACATAACGTCAACACCGTTTTCCTTTACCTCCCGCTCTAACTCAGCAAGGAGCTGAGAGCCGATCCCTTGATCACGGTACTCTTCTTCCACCCAGAGCGCATCTATGTCTGTGCCATTCCAGCCATCTACACCACCGGCAAATCCGGCAATGATCCTTCCGTTTTCGTCCATGATTTTTTTACTCAGAGGGATGTATTCATGCTCGCGAGGCGCAATGGCGCTGTCATATTCGTGCAATTTGCCGGAAAGGATCTCTGCGTCCTTTTCGCCACCGCGCTTGATCTCATATTTACCAGTATTTGAGGGAATATATTCCTCGGTCGAGCGGTCGAGCCGTTTTGTAAGCATATAGTGTTCATGCCCCTTCGGCACACCTGTCATGGTGTCGTTGAGCATATAACCATGTTTGTCGTAGAACGATTTTGCCTGCCAGTCAAAGGTTCCGACCATTGCGAGATAGCAACCTTGTTCCCTTGCTTCACGCTCGGCCTCCCGGATGAGTGCAGAGGCCATTCCCTGTCTGCGAAACGCTTCTTCCACCCACAGGTCATAGATCGATGCTGTCTTCAGACCGTCTACGGACAAAATGCATCCACCGAGGAGGTCCCCGCTTTCATCGGTAATTATATAAACAAATTCTTCTTCGTCTTCTTCAGGTTGTGCTATTAAGTTAAAAGCATTGCCCGCCCGCTCTTCGATAAATTCAGCATCTTCTTCATTACAAGAAATCATTTTGAATTGCATTCTTATTTCCTCCACAAATCCCGATTTGTCGATTCCGCCAAGTGTCATGTTTTCCAGATCACCAGTATGGCGTGCCCATTCTCCATTTGCTAATCTGTTGGCCACTCTTTTCCGGCGGGTATCGTCACTTCACAGGCGTAATCCTTCGGATATGCTTCCTTGGTCTTCCTCAGTCTCCAGTAATCTTTCCAATACTCCCACCACTTCCGGGCAGCAGTTTCTATTTCTTCCTCTGTATATTTACCTTTTTTGCCTACGACCTCTATCTCGTCCCCTCCGACGATGAAGCCCACATCTGCACATCTGGCACAGATGAGATGTTTTGTGGCAGTAATGGTCTCAGGGCCGTTGAAGTCTTTGACGGGTGTTTTGTGCCTGTAATCCTTCAGCAAAAGTTCCGCCCCCTGGGCGTCGTCAAATGCCAGATCATAGGTTTCGATATCGTAAAAGACCGAATCATCGTCGCGGAAGCGTTCGTACCAGTTTGCCTCGTCCAGGTCGTCCAGGAACACTGCGAAGGCATGGCCGTAGAAACGGACCGCTATGACGTCCGTCGTATGCGTGTCCTTCTCCGGCTTCGATTCGTCGTAAAGCTGGACGTCGCGAAACTCTACCTGAAACATGTCATCGGCCGTGTACCACCAGTTCCATGCTCCCACATCAGATATGGCGTCTGCAAGTATGTTGAGTGTGTCTTTGTTCATGGGGTGCCGTCTCCTTACTTCGCCCGGTCAGCTGATTATCCTGCGGACGATCTCGATGGCCTCCACCACCAGTTCGGGGCAGAGGGTATACATGGTCCGCTCCTGGCGGACTATCTCCAGCTCGCTGGGTATGGAGATATCGTGGCCCAAAAGCACCCTGCAGGAGCAGGCCGGTCTTTTCTCGCCCCAGGCTCTGAGGAATTCGTCACGCTTGGCGTAGGCGATGGCCTTTTGCTCGTCCTGGTCCGGTCCTTCCTGGCCGTACAGGAAACCGAGGACCACCATGGCCCCCATCACCGCTCCGCAGGTCTCGCCGATGTCCATGCCGCCGCCGTAAGCCCCGGTGAGCCGGATCATCTGCTCTCTGGTCATGCCGCACTCACGGGCGAATTCGCCGGCCACGATCTGCGAACAGTCCAGTCCTCTTCTGAACAGATCTGCCACTTCTTCTTTGGTTACCATATGTGTCATCCTTTCACATTATCGAAAGTGTAATACGTCTCCGAATGATACTCCTCGCCTTTGCGCAAAATCACCCGAGGCTCCGCCTCCACGTTGATGGAATCAGGGCAAAGCTCGGTCTCCAGGCACATTCCCTGATAGGCCTTGTAGTGGCTGCCGTCCGGGCCCGCCGCCCCCTGAGGCAGGACGTTGCCGGTGTAGACGTGGACCATGGGCAGGTCCGTGGACACGGTGAGCTGCCGTCCCGAAGCATCGTCCCTGAGCACTATCTGGTCCGAATCCGCCGCGAGAACGAAGGCGTGATCATATCCCCCGGCCTTCATGATCTGCGGATCCTCCATGTCCATCATATCGCCTATTACCGATGGCTCGTTGAAATCGAAGACCGTGCCCGCAGACTGAGCGAACTCCCCCGTCACCAGGCAGTCTCCGTCCACCGGCATGTAGCGGTCCGACCTGACCTGGAGCCTGTGCCCCAGGATGCTGTCCCCGTCCGACAGGTTGAAATACATGTGATTTGTCAGGTTCACGATGGTGTCCGCGTCGCTCAAGCCGGAATATATGATCCCCAGGCTGCCGCCCCGAAGGACATACTTCACCTCCACGTGCAGGTTCCCCGGGTAACCCTCCTCCATGTCGGGCGAATCGTAGGCGAACCGGATCCCGTCCTCCTCGATCTTCGCCGCAAAACATCTGCAGTTGAACCCCACGTTCCCGCCGTGGAGATGGTTGGGCCCGTTGTTTGTGGCAAGGGTGTACTCCACCCCGTTCAGGGTGAACTTGCCTTCTGCGATCCTGTTGGCGATCCGGCCCACCACGCAGCCCATGTAGGAACTGTCCTTCTCCGGGTGCTCCGGGTCCTTGGGCCTGAGGATCACGTCCCTATACCCGCCGTCGGGCTCCTTCATTTCGATGGACTGCAGCTGGCATCCCAGGTTGGAGACCATCACCTTCAGATGATCGTTTTCCATCCTGTATACTGCCCTGCCTGATGGCTGCTGCTCTATCAATTCTATGGTAAGTTTTTCCATTTCGTAATCTTTCATATATTTTTTGCTCTACTTTAACTATATAGAAATACTTTATCTTTTCTGTAACATGGCCCCAAAAATAAACA
>JAEEOX010000063.1 GCA_016284485.1 Bacillota bacterium
GGCCCGCAGCGTCGAACTGCAGGAAATATCTCCTGGACGGGTCGAAGTTCTGATCAAGCTTTCTGCGGTAGCCGACGATCTTCTGATATGAGTCGGAGTCAGCGTAGTGAAGGGGCATGAACTCCACGTTGTGCGGGAGACGGACTGTCTCTTCAAAGCTTCCGCCCGTGAGGAGATCGTCGCTCCATCTGGGGGTATATTCCCAATCGTTATCTATCAGTAACATAAAGACTTTTCCTTTGATAGTTATATTTAGTTTAGTTTACCATTTTTTTTGCTCTTTATCAATTAAAATAGGTAAAGAGAGGAGGCAAAAAAAGACTGCGGATAATTGGATCCGCAGTCTTTGATACAAGTGGGGTTATTCTATGTTCTGTACCTGCTCTCTGATCTTTTCGATCTCGGATTTCAGTTCCAGCACGCTGTTGGTGATGGTCAGGTCGTTGGCCTTTGAACCGGTGGTGTTGGCCTCCCGGTTCATCTCCTGGACCAGGAAGTCCAGTTTCTTGCCAACGGTGGGCTCATCGCCTGAAAGGATGCTGCGTAACTGGATCAGATGAGAGTCCAGTCTGGTCATCTCTTCGTCCACAGCGCTCTTATCCGCGAAGATGGCGGCCTCGGTGAGGATCCTTTCCTCGGGGATCTCCACAGAACCTCCTACCAGATCCGCGATGCGGGATCTGAGTTTATCGGTGTACTCCTTCACTACGAGAGGGGAGCGCTCCTTGATGCTGTTTACGATGGTCCTGATGTTTTCGCCTTTGGCTATCAGATCCTCGGCAAGCTTCGCGCCTTCTCTGGCGCGCATCTCTTCCAGTCCGGAGACTGCGCCTCTCACAGGTACGAGAACTGCTTCGGTGAATTCCTCCTCGTCCAGCACGTCAGGCGTTACCTTGAGCACGTCGGGCATGGAGGACAGGAGCCTCAGGTCGATGTCGCCCTTGAGGCCGAATTCGTCCTTGAGCTCAGTGAGGCTGTCATAGAACTGGCGGGCAACAGGCTTGTTCAGAGATACGCTGGTATCGCCGTCTGAGATGTTTTCCACCATGACGGATACCTCCACCTTGCCTCTGGAGATCTTTTCTTTGACTGCCTGCTTGATCTTTTCCTCACAGAAGGAATACCTTCTGGACATCTTGACCGTAAGGTCCAGATATCTGTGGTTCACCGAACGGATCTCCACTGTGATGTTTCTTTTGGGATCTGAATATTCGCTTCTGCCGAAGCCTGTCATGCTGTGTATCATCAGTTCACCTAATTAGATCACTCTTACGCTCATTACGTTCTCCGGAAGACCGGTGAGTTCGACTACGTCATCGTTGGCTGTCTCTACAAGAACGTAGCTGATGCCGTCCTTTCTCATGGAAGCCATTACCTTGGAGACCTCGAGAGGTGCGGATACAAGGTCAACGATGTACTCTGCCGGGTTCTCAACGCCCTTGAGGATGAAGGCATATCTGGTGTGAGCCTTCACGCCCATGTCCAGCTTGGGGAAGTTGACGGAGTTGATGATGTTGCCGTTCTCCAGGTAGTTCCTGATCTCTCTCACTGCCATCTCTGCGCAGTTGTCCTCAGCTTCTGCGGAGGAAGCTCCAAGGTGGGGAGTAAGGATGACGCCGGGCTTGCCCACCATGTGGTCGTTGGGGAAGTCGCAGACGTACTGGGAGACCTTGCCGGAAGCCAGTGCTTCCAGAAGATCGTCTTCGTTGACCAGCTTGTCTCTGGAGTAGTTCAGGAGCAGAACGCCGTCCTTCATGGCGGAGATCACGTCCTTGTTGATCATCTTCTTGGTGGCGTCGTTGGCGGGAAGGTGAAGGGTGACGATGTCGGCCTTTGCCAGCATTTCCTTGAGGTCTGTGTATACCTCAACTCCTTCGCACTCTGTGACGAAGGGGTCATAGCCCACGATGAACATTCCGAGAGCTGCGCAGGATTCTGCGATCTTGCGGCCGATGGCGCCCAGACCTACGACTCCGAGAGTCTTGCCATAGATCTCGTGGCCTGCATACTTGGACTTGCCTTTCTCAACCTGCTTGGCAACGTCCATCTCCTCGGTGGGAGCCAGGGTCTTGGCCCACTCCAGGCCGCCGGGAACGTTTCTCATTGCCATGAGCATTCCGCAGATCACCAGTTCCTTAACGGCGTTGGCGTTGGCGCCGGGAGTGTTGAATACAACGATGCCTTCCTCAGCGCATCTGTCTACGGGGATATTGTTCACACCCGCGCCGGCTCTTGCGATGGCCTTGAGCTCCGGTGAGAACTCCATGCTGAGCATGTCGGCGGATCTGACCAGGATGCCGTTGGCGGCTGCCAGATCGTCAACTACTGTGTAGTCTTCTGTGAGACATGCCAGTCCTACGGGTGATATCTTGTTTAAGGTTGCAATTTTGTACATTTCATTTCCTCCATTAAAGATAATAGTTACAAAACCTGATTCAAGTATAGCACTTTACTAAACCCTTTAAAAGTGTTAAAATGATTTCGTGCGGGAACTTCGTGCTAAGTTTTTTGCGCAAAGAAATCTATATCAACAGTTGATGTGAAAGGAACAGATATGATCAAACAGAAGTATGACAGAGTGTATAACTTTTCAGCGGGTCCGTCCATCCTTCCCCTGGAAGTGCTTGAACAGGTAAAGGAAGACCTCTTGAACTATAAGGGAACCGGCCAGTCAGTCATGGAGATGAGCCACCGTTCCAAGGAATACCAGAAGATCATAGACGAAGCCGAGGCTGATCTGAGAGAACTCATGAACATCCCCGACAACTACAAGGTTCTCTTCCTCCAGGGAGGCGGAACACTGCAGTTTGCAATGGTTCCTCTGAACCTTATGGTAGGTTCCAAGAAAGCTGACTATATCGTAACAGGACAGTGGGCAAAGAAAGCATTCGAGGAAGCTCAGAAGTTCGGCGATGCCAAGGCTATCGCATCTTCAGCAGCAGATACCTTCTCCTGGGTACCCAAGGTAAAGAGAGAAGATTTCAGACCCGATGCTGACTACGCTTACATCTGCCTGAACAACACCATCTACGGAACGAAGTTCAACTACATCCCCGACACAGGAGACGTTCCTCTGGTAGCTGACTGGTCATCCGGCTGGATGTCCGAAGAGATCGACGTTACCAAGTTCGGTATCCTCTGGGGAGGCGCTCAGAAGAACGTGGCACCCGCAGGAATGTCCATCGTAGTCATTAGGGAAGACCTGATCGGCAAGGCTCCGGCAGACGTTCCCACATATCTTGACTACAAGATCCACGCTGACAAGGGATCCATGTACAATACTCCTCCTTGCTGGACCATCTACGTTGCAGGCGAAGTATTCAAGTATCTGAAGAGAATCGGCGGCATCAAGGTTATGCAGGAAATGAACGAGAGAAAGGCAGCTAAGCTCTATGCAGCTATCGATGCTTCCGAAATGTTCAAGGGCACAGTAGCCGTTGAAGATCGTTCCCTCATGAACGTAACCTTCGTTACCGGCAATGCAGATCTTGACAAGAAGTTCATCGCAGAAGCAAGAGAAGAAGGACTCATCAACCTTGCAGGACACCGTTCAGTAGGCGG
>JAEEOX010000064.1 GCA_016284485.1 Bacillota bacterium
AAGGAAGGAGGATAAACTGATGGCAGATTATAAAAGGTTTGAAGTCACTTGGAAAAGAAGACTCAATGACAATATGGTTTGGCTGAGGATCTATGCTCCCCTTGTTGCAAAACATGCCAAACCCGGTCAGTTCATCATCCTGAGAACGGATGAGTACGGCGAGAGAATTCCTCTCACCATGGCCGGACACAACTCAGAAGACGGGACCATCGACCTGATCTACGCAGCAGTGGGAAGGACCACAATGCTCATGGATCAGCTGGAAGTTGGCGACTGCTTCGCTGACATCGTAGGCCCTCTTGGCAAGCCGACCCACATGGAAGGCCTGAAGAGCGTCTGCGTCATCGGCGGAGGTACAGGAAATGCTCTCGCATATCCCCTTGCCTGCGGAATGAAGGCCGCCGGAGTCGACACCTACATGATCGAAGGTTTCAAGACCAAGGATCTCGTCATTCTTGAGGACGAATTAAAAGAAAACCTGGGCGCTGACCACGTATTCGTAGTTACCGACGACGGTTCCTACGGCGAGAAGATGTTCACCACCCAGAAGCTGGAAGACCTCATCGCCAAGGGCTACGTCTTTGACGAAGTCGTTGCTGTAGGTCCTCCCATCATGATGAAGTTTACCTGTGAGATCGCAAAGAAGCACGGCATCAAGTCCGTTGCATCCCTTACGGCTTACATGATCGACGGCACCGGAATGTGCGGCGGCTGCAGATGCAAGATCGGCGGCGAGGACAAGTTCGTGTGCGTTGACGGACCCGAGTTCGACGGCGAGCTGGTTGACTGGGACGACCTCATCAGACGTTCAGCCTACTACAGAGAACAGGAAGCTGAAGACCGTCAGCATATCTGCAGATTGACAGGAGGTGTTCGTTACAATGATTAATTTAGTACATTCACAGAACCCGATGCCGGAGCAGGCTCCTGACGTAAGAAACAAGAACTTCCTGGAAGTATGCACAGGCTACTCTGAGCAGCAGGCCATCAACGAGGCCATGCGCTGCCTGAGATGCCGCAAAAAACCCTGCGTCTCCGGATGCCCCGTAAACATCAAGATCCCTGACTTCATCGCACGCGTTGCCGAAGGAGACTTCGAGGGCGCTTACGACGTGATCTCTCAGGACAGCTCCCTTCCCGCAATCTGCGGAAGAGTCTGCCCCCAGGAGACACAGTGCCAGGGCAAGTGCGTCCACGAAGTCAAGGGCGAGGCTGTTGCCATCGGAAGACTTGAAAGATTCGTGGCAGACTGGCACGCTGCAAACTTCGGCGACGTAGAAGTACCCAAGGCAGAGTCCAACGGTCACAAGGTTGCCATCATCGGTTCCGGCCCGGCGGGCCTTGCCTGTGCAGGCGACCTGATCAACAAGGGCTATGACGTAACAGTCTACGAAGCTCTTCACAAGACCGGCGGCGTACTCGTATATGGAATTCCTCAGTTCCGTCTCCCCAAGGAGATCGTAGCCATGGAAGTTTCCAAGCTGGAGGAAAAAGGCGTCAAGTTCGTAACAGACGCAGTCGTAGGACGTTCCTTCACAGTTGACGAGCTCATGAAAGAGGGCGGCTATGAGTCCGTCTTCATCGGAACAGGCGCAGGCCTTCCGTCCTTCATGAACATCCCCGGTGAGAACCTCATCGGCGTATGCTCCGCCAACGAGTACCTCACCAGGATCAACCTGATGAAGGCTTACAGACCGGAATACGACACACCCATCATGCACGGCGACAGGATCGCAGTAGTCGGCGGCGGAAACGTTGCAATGGACGCTGCAAGATGCGCTAAGCGTATGGGCGCCAGCGAAGTTTACATCATCTACCGTCGTTCCATGACAGAGCTTCCCGCAAGAGCTGAGGAAGTTCACCACGCCATGGAAGAGGGCATCATCTTCAAGCTCCTCAACAATCCTGTTGAGATCCACGGGGATGAGAACGGTAACGTAAGATCCATCGAATGCGTAGAGATGGAGCTTGGCGAACCCGATGCTTCCGGAAGAAGAAGACCCGTTGAGAAGAAGGGCTCCAACTTTGAGATCCCCGTAGACATGGTCATCATGTCCATCGGAACCAAGCTGAACACCCTGATCCTCGACACCACTGAGAACCTTGATGCCAACACCAAGGGCGGTATCGGAACGGATGACGGCGCAGCCACCAACCGTGAAGGTATCTACGCCGGCGGCGACGCTGTAACAGGCGCTGCAACGGTAATCAAGGCCATGGGCGCAGGCAAGGTTGCCGCTGCTTCCATCGACCAGTACCTGAGCGAATAGGCTCAGACATTGCCTCAAATGAAATGCTTAAGGGCGGACTCGCAAGAGTCCGCCCTTTTGTTTTTTGCGCAGATCCGCTTATGGGTAACGAACTTGATTAGATGTTTTCTCTCAAGTATAATGATTATATGCTATCGATTCATTGAAGGAGAGGTGGAGAAAAAGATGATCAAAAAACATTTATCGATTCTTTTATGTATTCTGTTACTTGTTTCGGTCTTCCCCGTTACTGTTTATGGTGAAGACTCCCGCGCCGGAGTGAGTGTTGATGAGCAAAACTTCCCGGACGCAGTGTTCCGTGATTACATCAGCGAGAATTTCGACTCAAACGGTGATGGAGTTCTCAGTTCCGCAGAGATCGCTCAGGTAAAAAACATAGATTTAAACGCAAAAGGCGTCTCATCACTCCGGGGCGTGGAACATCTGACCGCTCTGGAAACACTGAATTGTTCCAATAATCCGCTGACAGAGATCGTTTTTCCCAATAGCGCAACTTTCAAAGCTCTGACCTGCTATGCGTGCCAGCTGCCTTCGCTGGATGTTTCCGATTGTCCTGCCCTTGAGTATTTAGAGTGTGGTCTCAACAAGCTGGAGACACTTGACGTTTCCGGCAATACACATCTTGAATACCTGGGTTGTAATTACAACCAACTTGACACACTTAATGTATCCGGAGCATCTGCTTTGAAAACCATCAGATGCAAGGAAAACCAGCTGAAGGCTTTGGATCTTTCCGGCAATCATCAACTGGAAAGCCTGGTCTGTACCAATAACCTGATAGAGGAACTTGATGTGTCCGGCAAGGCTGCCATGAGTGATATATGGTGCGCCTCGAACCAGCTGAGGGAACTTGATCTTTCCGGAAGCAATGCCCTGACGGCTGTTGACTGCAGCCACAACCAGCTCCAGTCCCTCGATGCATCAGGCAAGCCCAACCTTTACCAGCTGTGGTGTTTCGACAATCAGCTGACTTCTTTGAACGTGACTGACGATGCGGCATTACGTTTTTTCGAGTGCCATGCCAACTCGTTAGAACAGCTGGATATCTCCACTTGCCCGCAAATGGTAGGCGTGTACCGCAACGGGGAGATGTCGGAATCCGACGATAAATATATATACGCTTTTTATAACAAGGACGGATGGGAAGTAACCTGTATATATATCGATAAATTTACCGAGATCGTAATTCCGGATCATGACCGGGTCGCCGGCTCCAATCGTTTCATGACCGGTATCGGAGCTGCGGAGTGGCTCAAGAACAATACGGCTACATTGCTTTTTCCAAATATCGTCATCGCCAGCGGCACAGACTTTCCTGATGCTCTGGCAGGAGCATACCTGGCTGTTGTGAAGGAGGCTCCCGTGCTGCTTACCAATGCCGGCTTCGCGCCGACTCTGGCAGAGTACGTCAGCGCCAACCTTGCATATGGCGGAACGGTATACATCCTGGGCGGCAAGGGGGCCGTTCCGGAGGTGATGGAGACCGAACTCCAGAAGAAGGGCATTACTAATATCAAAAGGCTTTCTGGTTCCAACAGGTATGCGACAAATCTGGCGATCCTCATGGAAGCCGGCGTTGAGGGACAGGATCTCCTGATCTGCTCCGGTAATGGCTACGCAGACAGTCTTCCCGCATCGGCCCTGGGCAAGCCCATCCTTCTTGTAGGGAAGAGCCTCACCGATGATCAGAAGTCATATCTGGCTGAGATCCAGGGTGATCTCAGCGGCAACATCTATGCCCTCGGAGGAAAAGGTGCCGTGCCGGAAGACGTCTTCAGCTCCGTTAAAGTTTACGCCACAGGCGAAACAGAAAGAGTGGCAGGAAAAGACCGCTTCAAAACATCCGTAGCCATAGCCGAAAAATTCATGCCCGAAACCGTAGAGAACGCGGTTCTGGCCTACGCCATGAACTACCCGGACGGACTTGCCGGAGGGCCCGTGGCCTATGTCAGCGGAAGCCCGCTGCTTCTCGTGACCAACTCGATCTATGACGACGCCAAGGCATATTGCAGCCAGTCCGGAATCAACAGCGTCATCGTGATCGGTGGCGAATCCCTGATCCCGGACATCCTGGCTCAGGATATATCTCAATAGTTGACTGACTATCACGCGGGGTGGCCCTTCGGGGCTGCCCCGCAGTTTTTATAAGTGCGAAACGGATCTTTTGCGGTCTGCAATTACAATTTGGAAGTTTGCCCTATAGGGGAATGTGGTATAATGTAGAAAATTTAATTGCGATACAGGGAAGGAGACGACTATGAAAAAAATGAGATTTTTCAGCTTGCTGATGGGCTTAGTGATGGTTATTACTCTTATCCCCGGCGCGGCCTTTGCAGATACGGCAAGAGCCGACGTTGCAGTCAACGAGGCAAATTTCCCGGATCCGGTCTTCAGGGAATATGTCAGCGAGAATTTTGACACGGACGGAGGAGGTGCTCTCAGCGAGGCCGAGATCGCACAGGCTAAAGCGATCTATCTGTCCTTTGAAACCGTATCGACCTTAAAGGGTGTAGAGTTCCTCACTGCGCTGGAAAAGCTTTGGGCTCCTAAGAATTTGACGGAACTGGATGTGTCCAGGAATACGGCTCTGACTCATCTCCACTGTTGGAGGGATCAGTTTGGTGAGCTTGATCTGTCCAATAATACTGCTCTTATTGAACTCTGGGTCGAGTCATGTCAGCTGACGAAACTGGACGTATCTCACAATACGGCATTGACCGAGCTACGCTGCTCTTTCAATCAGTTTACAGAATTGGATCTGTCCAATAATACGTTGCTGACTAACCTAAACTGTACAGACTCTCCCCTCAAAACACTTATGCTTCCGGAAGACAACGCCCTACAGGTCTTGTATTGCGGTCATAACCAACTGACAGAGCTGGATCTGTCCGATTGCACTTCACTAAGCAATGTGAATTGTATGGATAATCAGCTGACTTCACTGGATTTATCCGGCTGCACCTCTTTAGGGGTTCTCGATTGTTATAGTAACCAGCTGAACACTCTGGATGTATCTGAATGTACATCGCTGAGTTCTCTGAACTGTTCCAATAACCTATTGTCTACATTGGACGTATCCCACAATGCAGAATTAGTGGAGCTCTGGTGCGACCAGGACCAACTGACTGCACTTGACGTGTCCAACAATACTCATCTGGATCGGCTCACATGCAGTGGAAACAAGATCGAGATCCTGGATATCAGTAATTGTCCAGGTCTGAACAGAGCGTACTTTGATGGGACGGTTGAAGAAAATTATGCTGATCTGGATTATGCTGATGCCAGTGTGACCGGTCCCTTTGGTGATCCATATTACCGCCTCCGGATCGATAAAAGTACTGACGTGATCTCTTCCAGGATAGGCCGCATCGCCGGCAAGAACCGTTTCCTCACCGCCATCGAGGCCGCGGATAAGCTCAAGGCTGAGCTGGGAATGGATAGCTTCCCCAACATCGTCATAGCCAGCGGCACCGATTTCCCGGATGCCCTGACGGGGGCCTACCTGGCCATCGAAAAGGATGCCCCTGTGCTTCTGACCAACGCAGGCTTCGCCCCTACATTAGCTGAGTACGCCAAAGCCAACCTTCAGGATGGCGGCACCGTATACATCCTTGGCGGAAAAGGTGCGGTCCCCGAGGTCATGGAGGCCGAGCTTCAGAAGCAGGGAATAACCAAAGTGGAGAGGCTGGCGGGATCAAACAGATATGATACCAACCTGGAGATCCTTAAGGCCGCCGGAGTTACAGGCAAGAATCTCCTGATCTGCTCCGGAACAGGCTACGCAGACAGCCTTTCCGCATCTGCTCTCGACAAGCCCATACTGCTGGTTGGCAGCAGCCTGACTCAGGAGCAAAAGGATTTCCTTGCAGAAGTCAAGGACGACATGAGTGGCGACTTCTTTGTACTGGGCGGAACGGGAGTCGTATCCGAATCCGTCTTCGACGAAGTCAAGGAATATGCAAAGGGTACCACGGAGAGAGTGTCCGGGGCCAACAGATTCGCCACTTCCGTGGCCATAGCCAGGAGATTCCTGCCCAACACCATCGAAACTGCAGTTCTGGCCTACGCCATGAACTATCCCGACGGACTGGCAGGAGGTCCCGTAGCCTACGCGACGGGAAGCCCGCTGCTTCTTGTGACCGACACCTTCTATGACGAAGCGCAGACCTACGCCAAGCAGGTGAAGGCACAGAATATCATCATCATGGGCGGCAAGTCCCTGATCCCACACTACACTGCACGCGCACTGCTTGTATAGAGAAAAACTGCTCCCGCCGGAGGACCCGGCGGGAGTTTTTTTGCGCCACGGGTTATATTCTTTGTTTATAACTCATAGTTTTACGCAACAAAAAATTGTTCTGCACAACAAAACTTTTTGTTGACGAGGGGTTTTCGCTGGGATATAATGACCGTGTTATGTAGGAGTACTACATGACCTCGCTTTTTCCGGCAGGCCCGGAATGCCACAAGCTTTCGGCGTTCATATCAGGGTAACTCATCTATCGTAACACCTTTCCTTGGACTCAGCTAACCCTTCTGAGTCTGCAGACCAGACCCTGTGTGAACGACCCCTGCCGGCATTTCTCAGAAAGAGCACGAACGGTGTTCCTCCAATTACCGCCGTCCGTGTGTACATAGCAACATAATCAGAATAGTTCTTTTCATGCAAATACCCGCCAAATGCCAATTGGCGGGTATTTGTTTCTCTTTATTTATCCATGTTTATCTGGAATACATTATCATGTCCATCATGAAGTCATCGTTTTCCTGATCCACATCGTGGACGACCTCTCCGTTGACCACCGTCATGTCGCAATAGGCCTTGGACAGCTCCGCGGGAGTCAGGGTGTAGGGATCTTCGTCGAATATGGCGAAGTCTGCGCGCTTGCCCTTCTCGATGGTTCCCAGTTCCTCGTCCAGTCCCAGCAGTCTCGCCGGCACCACGGTCATGTAGTCCATCGCTTCTCCGATGTCATCGATGTGCCCCTCGAAAAATCCCCGGCCGGTTATGACGGGAAGCCATGTCCTGAACACCGACTGGTCGAAGCTCAGTCCCGACCTCACGGACTCATCCAGTTCCGAGTCGGAGGCGATGATCACCTCGTTCTTGTATCCGTGGTTTCTCAGTTCGTCCACCGCCTCATAGGCAGTGGCCAGGTCTTTACTGTCGGAAGCCTCTATGTAGAAGATGAATCCTCTGTCCGCCGTCTCCAGCAGCATGGCGGCCAGACTTCTCCGGTCGATGGGCTTGGCGGCAGTTCCGTCCACCACTATGTAGAGGACTTCATTCCTCACCATGCCGTCCATTTCCATGCACTTGGTCCTTCTCTGGAGAAGCACCGATTTCACTGCCGCAGGGAACACCGGGAGTCCCACGTAAAGGGAACCGTAGAATCTGGGGCAGGGCCTTCCCTCTGAATAGAGCTCGATCAGTCTGTCCTCGAATTCCAATTCCAGCTCGTTGGGAGTCCTGATGTTGAGCACCGACGTGATGCCGTGATCTCCCAGGTTTTCGATCTCCTCCTTGAAAGCCTGCATGAATTCCTCGGAGGGTCTCAGGTACGCAGGCTCGCCTTCCATATCCTCTTCGTAATCTTCGTCCTCTTCAGGCTCTTCCGGTTCTTCCGGTTCTTCCGGTTCTTCCGGTTCTTCGGGCTCTTCATCCTCTTCAGCCTCACCGGCATCCACGGTCTCAGTGGTGACCTCTGTCCTGCCGAAGATCGGATCGAAGCTTTCGTTCTCGATCTCCATCTCCATCTCATCTTCGGAGTCCTCTTCGCCCATAAGATCGTCTTCGTCCTGCTCAGGCTGCAGCTTCTGCGCCATCCGCATCACCGGACTGTGATGGAAATCTATGAATCCCGGGGTCAAAAACCTGCCGCCGAGGTCGATTTTCTCTGTGTCATCGTTAATAAGCGATTCCATCTCACTGATGTCGCCCACAGCCATGATCCTGCCGTCCTTAACAGCCACTGCGTTGACCCAGTGGAGCTGCCCCTCCTCTTCCTCGGGAGCGTCATCCGGCCAGTCGATGTCCTCGTTCATGGTATATACGTAAGCGTTATAGAAGAGTTTATCTGCGAATTCTTCCTTTTTCTTAAAAAAACCAAATGCCATTTCCTTACCTCTATCAAGATTTTTTGTGGTTTCCAGGAATAAATTGTATCACATTTTGGGAAGCTATGATATAATAATTGAGTGTTTTTGCGTGTTTAAGCGCGAAACATTATAGCCCGGGCGCAAGCCCATTCACCTAAAGTAATAAGGAGAACAACAATGCAGAGAAGAATTGGAACTGTATCAAGAGGACTCCGCGCACCCATCGTCAAGGAGGGAGACGACCTGAGGAAGATCGTGGTCGACACTCTCATGGAATGCGTGAACGCCGGAGATATCGAGATCGGCCGCAAGGATGTTTTGGCTATCACTGAATCCATCCTGGCACGTTCCGAAAAAAACTATGCCACCACAGAACAGCTGGCCCAGGACGTCAGGAACAAGCTGGGCGGAGAGACCGTTGGCGTAGTATTCCCTATTCTTTCCAGAAACAGATTCGCCATCTGTCTTCGTGGAATAGCCAAGGGCTGCAAGAAGGTCGTTTTGATGCTTAGCTATCCTAGCGACGAGGTCGGCAATCACCTGTTGGATATCGACAAGCTGGACGAGAAGGGAATCGATCCCTACAAGGACGTCTTGACTCAGGAAGAGTTCGAGGGGATGTTTGGAAAGTCAAAACACACCTTCACCGATGTTGATTACGTTAATTACTACAAGGACCTCATCGAGGAGGAAGGCGCGGAGGCAGAGATCATCTTCGCCAACCACCCCGCTGTGATCCTGAACTATACGGATAAAGTGCTCTGCGCCGACATCCACACCAGAAGAAGGACCAAGAGACTCATCAAGGCCGCCAACCCCGAAGCCACAGTGCTGGGCATGGACGATCTGATGACCGCTCCCGTTGACGGATCCGGCTGTAACCCGGACTACGGCATCCTGGGCTCCAACAAGGCCACCGAGGATACCATCAAGCTTTTCCCGACAAACTGCAAGGAATTCGTGGACGGCGTTCAGGCCGATATCAAGGCACTCACCGGCAAGACCATCGAAGTCATGGTCTACGGCGACGGCGCCTTCAAGGATCCCGTCGGCAAGATCTGGGAGCTGGCTGACCCCGTTGTATCCCCCGGATACACCGACGGTCTCATCGGAACTCCCAACGAGCTGAAGCTCAAGTATCTGGCTGACAACCAGTTCGCAGATCTCAGAGGCGACGAGCTCAAGGAAGCCATGGTCCAGGCCATCAAGGAGAAGGACGCTGACCTTAAGGGCACCATGGCCACCGAGGGAACCACTCCCCGTCAGCTCACCGACCTTCTGGGTTCACTCTGCGACCTGACCTCCGGTTCAGGCGACAAGGGCACACCCTTCGTCTACATCCAGGGTTACTTCGATAACTATACGGATGACTAAAGCTTTACAACAACAGCAAAAAACTCCGGCGCGAGCCGGAGTTTTTTAATGATTTTGTTTGTTTCCAGACGGTACCCTCTTATTTCAAGTTCCACAGAAGTTCGGTCCTCTTGCGGGAACCCGCAAGGTGGTTCTGGATCGCCTTGACGGATCTGTCGATGTCCCTTGCCTTGATGGCTTCGAACAGTTCCCTGTGTTCTTTCTGGATCTCCTCCAGGAAGTCAGTGCTGTGAAAAACGCTTTTCCTGGTCTTGTCCAGATAGTCCTTGTAGGAGTTCAGTACCTGGGCCAGGAATCTGCTTCCCGCCGCCTCGTAGATCACGCCGTGGAAAGCGCTGTTCAGTTCCAGCGTCTTCTTGGCGTCCCTCTTCATGGTATAGAACTCCATGAGGTCGAACTGCTCCTCCAGTTTCTGGAGTTCCTCATCGGTGATCCTCTCACAGGCCCAGGTGACGGCGATCTTTTCCAGTGCTTCACGGACGGTGTAGATGTCCGCCACGTCCCTCTTGGTGAAGCCCTTGGCGAAACAGCCGCGGTTGGGGATGTAGTCCAGAAGGCCTTCCTCGCTGAGCTGCCTGAAGGCCTCCCTGATGGGAGTCCTGGATACGTTCAGTTCGGAGGAGATGGCGGTTTCCTTGATCTTTTCGCCGATATAGTACTCTCCCTTGAGGATACGGTCCCTGACTATGTCTGCTATTTCATCCTTAAGCGTGCTTTCCGGATCTTTTGCTCTCTTTTCCATAGGATCCTCTCCCTCCCGGGAAGAGCCCTGCGTTGCCGCAGGGTTCAGGCCGGAGCTTATCAATTACAGGATATTGTTCTCAAGGACCTGTGTCGCGAAGTCGAAGTCGTTGAGCTGCATATAGTACTCAGCGCAGTCTGTAAGCGCCTTCATGGGGCAAAGTCCTACGATCTCACACTTTCTGATGTGAACGCCGTATCTTGCGGCCTCAGCCTTGACGACCTCAACTACTCTGTAGAGCGGTGTCTGGTTGAAGTTCGTCATGTTGCAGGATACCTGAGCCATCTTCTTGCCTGTGGCTTCGTCCTCTACCTCGAATCCCATGGACTTGACGCACTTGAATCCGCCGTCCTTCTCACGGATGATCTTGGCGATGTTCTTTGCGATCTGAACGTCGTCTGTGTCGAGGTCAAGGTTGAAAGCTACCAGAGGAGGTCTGGCTCCAACTGCCATGACGCCGGCTGTGGGGTGGATCCTGCGGCCGCCGAAGTCGGGTTCCCACTCGGGCTGCTGGACCTTTTCGGCCATGCCTTCGAACTGACCCTTCCTGATGGTCACCAGGTTGTGTCTCTCGGGACGTGTGGCGCTGTCTTCATACAGGAAAACAGGTACGCCGGCTTCCTCGGCGATGCGGGCTCCCACTACCTTGGAAAGCTCGATGCAGTCTTCCTGAGTGGCATCCTTGATGGGAACGAAGGGCATTACGTCAACCGCGCCCATTCTGGGGTGCTCACCGGTGTGGTGGTTGAGGTCGATGAGCTCAACAGCCTTCTTGACCAGCTTTACGGATGCTTCCTCAACAGCCTTGGCATCGCCGATGTAGGTGATGACGGATCTGTTGTGGCTCTCGTCTGAAGAGTAGTCCAGAAGTGTGCAGCCAGGTGTGGTCCTGATGGTATCCACGCAAGCTTCGATAACGTCTTTGTCCCTGCCGTTTGAAATGTTGGGGATCGATTCAATGATCTGTGCCATTTTTTCCTCCTATAATATCCTACAGAGAGTCTCTGACTCCCTCATAAAGTTCCTTTGCCAGAGCCTCAGCTTCGGCTACCATGTCTTCCGCCTTGGCGAACTGGGCCTGAAGGGCCTCGTCCTTCACTCCGGGAAGGTTGATCTTAACGTTGAGCCATGCTCCTCTCGCTCCTGTGAGGAAGCTTAAGGCTGCCACTCCGAAGTCGGAAGCGGCGTTCTGGTTGAACTGTCCGGCCATTTTCTTCATGGCGCGGAGTCCCTCCAGGCTCAGGCGCACAGTGTCATAGGGGACCTGTGTGGCTCCCACGTTGGCTGCCCTGATGGCTGCTGACCTTGCGGCCTTGAGTTCGTCGGTGTCCTTGGGCATTTTGTAAGCAGCGGCCACCTTGTTGAAAGCGTCCGTATCCTTGTCGATGCCGGCATAGAGTTCTTCGCCAAGAGCCTTGACTTCCTTCTGGACCTCTTTGCAGACCTCTTCATATTCGGCATATTTCTCTCTGCCGATGGTCAGTCCGCAGACCATGGATACCAGGTCACAGGCCTGTGTGGAAGAAAGTGCGCTGACGGATCCGCCGCCCGGTGCGGGAGCATCCGATTCGAGGATGTTCAGGTATTCCGTTACGGTCATGTCTACTAATTTCATAGTTTATTTCCTTTCATTCAAGCGTCATCCGCTTACTGTCTCATTGGTACTCCGGCTTTGATGGTCTGGATGGCCAGATCTGAGCCGAATCTGTAGCAGAGCATCTCCATGTTGGGAGCGTTCCAGACCACCAGGTCTGCGGCCTTTCCTGCCTCCAGGGTTCCCACCTTGTCGCCGCGTCCGATGCCGCAGGCAGGATTGATGGTCACTGCCGTCAGCACTTCTTCCGGGGTCATCCTGTACTTCAGATAACCCAGGTTCATCACGAACTGCAGGTTAAGTGACGGGCAGGAGCCGGGGTTGAAATCTGTGGCTGTGGCCACGGGGATGCCGAACTCGTCGATCATTCTCCTTACGGGAGCGAAGGTGGCGTTCAGGTAGAAAGACGTGGCGGGCAGGCACATTGCAATGGTGCCTCCCTTGGCCATGCTCTCCAGTCCCTCGTCGTTGATGACTATCAGGTGCTCCGCAGAGGTGGCTCCCATCTCACCGGCCAGTTTCGATCCGCCGATGGCCTCTATCTCGTCCGCGTGGATCTTGAGGCCGAAGCCCATGTCCTTGGCCGCCTGGAGATATCTCTTGGACTGCTCGTAGTCGAAGACCGAATCCTCGGTGAAAATGTCCACGTATTCAGCCAGTCCGCGCTCCTTGACGTAGGGGAACATCTCATTTATGCAGAGGTCGATGAACTCGTCCTCCTTGCCCTTCCAGTCCTCCAGCACAACGTGGGCCGGCATGAAGGTGGAAACGATGTCCATGGGGTGGTCTTCGTTAAGTTTTTTGAGGACCTCCAGAAGTTTCACCTCTGATTCCAGATCGATGCCGTAGCCCGACTTGGCCTCGCAGGTGGTCACTCCCAGATCCATCATCTCGTCAAGGAAGCCTTTGGTCTTGTCATAAAGCTCCTCGAAGGTGGCCTCTCTGGTCTTTTTCACCGTGTCGTTGATCCCGCCTCCTGCGCGCAAAATATCCAGGTACCCTGCGCCCTTGAGCTTAAGAGGGATCTCGTTCTGGCGGTATCCTCCGAACACCATGTGGGTGTGTCCTTCCACCAGACCCGGTGTCACCAGGTTGCCCCCGGCGTCCATTGTCAGCAGGAATGGGTCGGACTCGTCTGTAAGCTGCGGCGCCTCGTCGGTGACCGTTACCACGGCCTTGCCGTCGGGTCCCAGCGTCTCGTTGCGGAACTTGCCGTCCTCGGTCCTGCCGGTGATGGCCTTGATGATACCGTCCTCAGTAAAGACCGCCGCATCGTCCAGCTTAAGGTTCTCACCCTGAGCCTTGCCGGCGTGAGGATAGCTGCCTACCGGTGTCTGCAGACGACCGATGTTTTTTATTAATAGTTTAGCCATTTTGTGTTCCTTACTTATACTTCTGTGTTTTAGACATTCGTTATTTGGCCCTGATCTTCCGATGAACCTCACAGTGATTACGCACCACTCGATCCTCGGCTCGCGGGACAGCGCCCTCGTCGCGCTTCGCTTGCTCGGGCCCGCTGCCAGCGTTCTGCTTCGTCAATTCGGCAAATCTCTCCGGATTTGCCTCTTTCCGAGTCATCCCGCTCCGCTCCCCATCGGCTCTTCGCGGGCTTCATCATCTGTTCGGTTCAAGTCGATCAGAACCAAACAAAATGCCTAAAGCCCAGAACAAAACCAATGAATACAAAGCGCTTAAACTATTGTTAAAACATATTGTCCCCGATACAGTTGACAATTTTTAATAATCGGCTTGATAGGTTGCAGCCTTCCGGCTGGTTTGTAAGGACCCTCTGATGTTTCCCCTGAAGGACCGATGGCGATCGGTGCACGGCATACCCGAGGGAGTCGCAGCGACACGAGGGTGTCGTCCCGAGAGCCAAGGTACGAAGGGATGAAACATCAAGGTGACTTGCAACTAAGCCGGAAGGCTGCTTACCTGTTACGGCGATTATTTTACAAATTTGTCAACAGTTTCGTCGACCAATGCGTCATCTGCGATGAACGGGATGGTGATGTGTCCGTTGTATTCGGGGTTCTGGTTGTAGATCACGGATGTCTCTACAGCGTGCTCGTTTCTTGCCCAGTTACGTCTTGCAACGCCGCCCATTACGTCCCACATCATTGCGGACTTAAGGATGTTGTCCACTCTCTCGGATCCGTCAAGCAGAAGGCCGAAGCCGCCGTTGATGGACTTGCCGATTCCTACGCCACCGCCGTTGTGCAGAGCGCAGAGTGACATTCCTCTTGCAGCGTTTCCTGCGAAGCACTGTACAGCCATGTCAGCCATGACGTTGGAGCCGTCCTTGATGTTGGATGTCTCTCTGAAGGGAGAGTCTGTTCCGGATACGTCGTGGTGGTCTCTTCCCATCATGACAGGGCCGATCTTGCCTTCTCTTACCAGCTTGTTGAACGCCAGACCGATGTCTCTTCTTCCCTCAGCATCCTGATAGAGGATA
>JAEEOX010000065.1 GCA_016284485.1 Bacillota bacterium
ACTGGTCGTTGCCGCCGAACTGGACTTTCACGCCCAGATCCCTGGCCATGACCATGAAGTCATAGCTCTGCATCAGCATGTAGTTCAGTTCGAACAGGGTCAGTCCGCCCTCTCTCTCCATTCTCTGTTTGAAGCATTCGGCACGGAGCATGTTGTTCACGTTGAACTGGGAGCCGATCTCCCTGATGAACTCGATGTAGTTGAGGGGTCTGAGCCAGCGGGCGTTGTTGACGGACACCGCTTTGCCGGGCAGTGGTTCCCTGTTCTGGTGTCCGGGAACGAACACGCCTTCGTTGCCCTCGTACTTCCACTCGTCGTCGAAGTCGATGAACTGGTCGAAAAGTTTCTTGAACTCCTCGCAGTTGTGCTCGATGGTCTCGATGTCCATGACCTTTCTCATGGATGTTTTGCCGGAGGGGTCGCCCACCATGCCGGTGCCGCCGCCGATGAGCACCACCGGGGTGTGGCCGAACTTCTGCATGTACATCATGATGATGACCTGCATGAAGTGTCCTACGTGGAGGCAGTCAGCGGTGGGGTCGAAGCCGATGTAAAACTTGACCTTCTCGGTCTTGAGGAGCTCGCGGACCTTTTCCTCGTCCGTGGACTGCTCGATGAAGCCTCTCTCTTTGAGTACGTCGTATACGTTGTCGAATTTGCTGACGTTGTCAGGTATCAGCTTGGTTACGTCCATTTCAGTAATTTCCTTCGTCTAGATTTATTTGGTTCCGAAAAGTCTGTCGCCTGCGTCTCCCAGTCCGGGTACGATGTAGGCGTTTTCGTTGAGGCACTCGTCCTCCTGGGCGATGTAGATGTCAACGTCCGGATGAGCGTCCTGCAGAGCCTGGATCCCTTCGGGAGCGGCGATGAGGCACATGAAGATGATCTGCTTGCCGCCTCTCTGCTTGATGGAGTTGATGGCGTCCACTGCGGAACCGCCGGTGGCCAGCATCGGGTCCACCACGAAGACCCATCTCTTGTCTATGTCATTGGGGAGTTTGCAATAGTATTCAACGGGCATGTGTGTGTCCGGGTCTCTGTAAAGTCCCACGTGTCCAACCTTTGCGTTGGGATAAAGCGCCAGCATGCCGTCCACGAAGCCCAGTCCCGCTCTCAGGATGGGAACGATGGCGATGTCTTCACCGTCCAGCATCTTCTGTGTGGTCTTGCAGATGGGAGTCTCGATCTCCACGTCTGTAAGGGGCAGATAACGGGTGGCTTCATAACCCATGAGGGTCACCACTTCCCTGGCCAGTTCTCTGAACTCCTTGTTGTTGGTTTCCTTTTTTCTCATTAAAGTGACTTTGTGCTGGATAAGCGGATGATCGAATACTAATACTTTGCCCATGATAATCTCCTTTTCATTTATATATATGTTAGCGCAAAAAACCCGCCCGCGGGTCTCCCGCGTTTCCTACATGTTGTCCAGAAGGTCGGTCCTTCTCTGGTGGCGTCCGCCGGCGAACTCTGTGGTGAGCCATTCCTCGATCATCTCGAAGGCAGCCTCCGGCCGGGTGGTCCTGCCGCCCAGAGCCAGGACGTTGGCGTTGTTGTGCTCCTTGGCCAGGTGAGCCATCTCCACGGATGTCACCAGGGCGCAGCGCACGCCTTTCACCTTGTTGGCCGCGATGGAGATGCCGATACCTGTGCCGCAGCAGACTATGCCCAGGTCGGCTGCGCCCGTCACCACGGTCTCTCCGCAAAGCTTCCCGAAAAGCGGGTAGTCCACGGACTCCTCATTGTAGGTGCCCAGGTCTTTCATCTCGATCTCCGGGTGCTTCTCAGCGAAGTACTCTCTGATGTTTTCCTTAAGTCCGAAACCGCCGTGGTCGCTTGCGATGGCAATCTTCATTTTCTCCTCCTTGACCTCTTCAATGTTGTATCCTGCGGATTTGAACATCCTGTTCATCACCGAGAATCCCACGCCTTCTTCCTTCAGGGCAGAGGCCAGGATCACGTCGGTGCCGTCCTTGTCGCACTCCCTGAGCCTTGCGAAAAACTGTCTGGCCGCAGTCTCCTGCTCCGAATCGGAGTAGGTGATCACCGCCACCTTGAGGCCCCTGGCCTCAAGCTCAGCCCGCCGCTTCCCGATGGTCCTGAGCACCGCCTCGTGGGGGCCTCTGAATATGGTCATCTCCGCCTGTGGCGCGTAGTGCTTGTACTTCATGCCCGGGGACCTGGGTCTGAAATCCTGACCCGTCACCGGGTTTCCCGTGTTCTTGTCGATCTCCGGTCTTTTGAGGAGACTGGGATCCAGGGAGACTTCCTTGCCGAGCACCTGGCTGATCCTTTCGGCAGTGACGATGCCGGGTCTCAGGATCACAGGGGGCTTCCCGTCTCCGCCGGTCATGTCGATCACCGTGGATTCGATGCCCACCTGGCAGTCTTCCCCGCAGATTATGGCATCCACTCTGCCCATCAGGTCATCTATGCAGTGCCTGTAGGTGGTGGGGCTGGGGTGGCCGCTGAGATTGGCCGAAGGTGCGGCAATGGGGACTCCGGACCTGATGATCAGCTGCCTTGCCGTCTCGTCGGAGGGCATCCTGACCGCCACTGTGTCCAGGCCGCCGGTGGTGACTCTGGGGACTATGTCCCTGGCGGGGACCACCATGGTCATGGGTCCCGGCCAGATGGCCTCCATGAGGAGTTCCATGTCCCGGGTCATCATGTCCGTCAGGTCCCTGAGCCCTTCCTTTTCCCCGATGTGAACTATCATGGGGTTGTCGGAGGGACGGCCCTTAGCCAGGTAGACGCGCTTCACCGCATCCGGGTCCAGGGCGTTGGCTCCCAGTCCGTAGACGGTCTCCGTGGGAAAAGCCACAAGCCCGCCGTTTCTCAGGATCTCCGCCGCCTTCTCTATGTCTTCTTTACTTGTGGTAAGTATGAGTGTTTCCAAATTGCCGTGGTATCTGACCGGGCTTTGCCGCGGATCAGAAGTTCTTCATTTTTTCCGCCTGGTCGGAGGTGATCAGGCCGTCAACTATCTCGTCGATCTCGCCGTCCAGGAAGCTGTCCAGCTTGTAGATGGTCATGTTGATCCTGTGGTCCGTGACGCGGCCCTGGGGGAAGTTGTAGGTGCGGATCCTTTCCGACCTGTCGCCGGAGCCGATCTGGGAGCGGCGCTCCGCGGAAACGGATTCGTTCTGCTCTCTCACCATCTTGTCGTAGAGCCTGGACTTCAGGACTCGCATGGCCTTGTCCTTGTTCTTTAACTGGGACTTTTCGTCCTGGCAGGTGACCACCAGGCCTGTGGGAAGGTGGGTGATACGCACCGCGGAGTCGGTGGTGTTTACGCACTGGCCGCCGTGGCCGGATGCTCTGTATACGTCCACCTTGATGTCCTCGGGACGGATCTCGACCTCAACGTCGTCCACCTCGGGAAGCACCGCCACCGTAGCGGCTGAGGTGTGGATCCTGCCGGAGGATTCAGTGTCGGGGACTCTCTGGACTCTGTGGGTGCCGGATTCATACTTCATCCTGGAGTATGCGCCCTTTCCCTTGATCATGACTTCCACTTCCTTGATTCCGCCCAGCTCCGTCTCGTTGGCGTCGATGACCTCGGCCTTCCAGCCTCTGCGCTCGGCGTATCTCAGATACATCCTGAGAAGGTCCATGCCGAACAGGGCCGCCTCTTCGCCGCCGGTGCCTGCCCTGATCTCCAGGATAACGTTCTTGTCGTCGTTGGGGTCCTTGGGCAGCATCAGGATCTTGAGTTCGTTCTCCAGGGCCGGGATCTTTTCCTCCAGATCCGCGATCTCCATCTTGGCCAGTTCCCTGATCTCCTCGTCGTCCTGCTCCAGCATCTCCTTGGCCTGGGCCATCTCCTCGGATGCCTTCTGATATTCCTTGTATTTCAAAGCCACCGGTTCCAGTTCGCCCAGTTCCTTCATGTGTTTTTTCCACACGGGCTGGTTGGCGATGATGTCCGGATCCGATACCTTGAGCGAAAGTTCTTCGTATTTTTCCAGAATGAATTTGAGCTTGTCAAACATTGGTTCAGTACCTTTTTCCCATATTTTCCTAATTTATTATGTTATCACAGATCGCGCAGTTTGAAAAGGTGAAACCCTCCACTTTATTTTTGACACCCGTTATGATAAAATCCAATTGGTGTGATTTGGAAAGGCGCACCGCCGGAGCATTTAAATGATAGGGACAATAGTAAACACAGCCACCATCCTTTTGGGGTCCGTCTTAGGCGGCACCTTCAAAAGATTCCTGAACAAAAAACTCGAGAACGCTCTACTCGGGGCTCTCGGCATGGCCGCTTTCGGCATCGGGATCTCCAACGTGGTCCGGAACATGCCGGACAGCAGGTATCCGGTGCTCTTCATCGTGAGTCTGGCTCTGGGAGTGCTCTGCGGCACCCTGCTGGACATCGACGGCAGGCTCCACAGGGCCGCTGCGCCCAAGGCTCAGACGGAAGAGCCGTCAGACAAGGCCGGGGGCAGAGGCAATCTCATCGAGGGACTTACCACCGGCTGCCTGATCTACTGCATCGGAGCTCTTTCCATACTGGGTCCCATAGAGGCCGCGCTCAGAGGAGACCACACCCTGCTGTTCACCAACGCCACACTGGACCTGGTGACATCCACAGTGCTGGCCGCAACCTACGGCTACGGCATGGCCATCGCCGCGGGAGTGCTCTTCCTGTGGCAGGGCGGCATCTACGTGCTCACCCTCTCTCTGGGAGAATTCATATCCGCTGCCATGATGACGGAGCTCTCCATCGTGGGAGGCTTCATGATCGCCATGACCGGCATCGGCATCATGGGCATCAAGGATTTCAAAGTGCTTAATTTCCTGCCGGCCCTCATAGTGCCGGTGGTCTGGTGCCTGATCACAGGCGCCTGACCCGGGCGGACTGCCTGAACGGCGGACCGCGGCAGGTCTTTATAGTTAATATCCCGCGTCATTCACGGGTTTCAATTGGACGGCCTGCCCCCGGGCAGGCGGAAAGCGAGGAATCATGAAAGAAATGATGGACGCCCTGGTAAAACCAATTGCGGGTCCGGGGCTGGAACTGAGACAGGTACCTGTTCCCCATCCGGGACCGGGCGAAGTCCAGATCAAGATTCACAAGACCGCCATCTGCGGCACTGATGTACACATCTTCAACTGGGATCCCTGGGCAGCCAAGCACATCAAACCGCCCATGGTCATCGGTCACGAGTACGTGGGCGAGATCTCGGAACTGGGTGAGGGCGTGGACTCTTTTGAGATCGGACAGAGGGTCTCCGGAGAGGGCCACATCACCTGCGGTCACTGCAGGAACTGCCACAACGGAAACATCCAGTGGTGCAAAAACACCAAGAGCGTCGGTGTGGACAGGGACGGAGCTTTTGCGGAATATCTGGTTATCCCCGAGAGGAACGTCATCGCCATCGACCCTGAACTGGACGAGAACCTGGTGGCTTTCTTCGACGCTTTCGGCAACGCCACCCACACGGCTCTCATGTGGCCTCTGGTAGGTGAGGACGTACTGATCACAGGCGCAGGCCCCATCGGCATCATGGCCGTAGGCATCTGCAAATACGCAGGAGCCAGACGCGTCATCATCACCGACACCAACGAGTACAGGCTTGGCCTGGCCAAAAAGATGGGCGCGGACTTCGCGGTCAACATCGCCACCGAGGACCTGAGGGAGGTCATGAAGAAAGCCAAGATCGTTGAGGGCTTCGACGTAGGCCTCGAGATGTCCGGCGCAGGCGCCGCTCTCAAGCAGATGTTCACCGTCATGCGTAACGGCGCGAAGATCAGCCTTCTGGGCATCTCCAACGTTCCCGTGAACATCGACATGAACGAGATCATCGACAGAGGTCTCTGCCTTCAGGGCATCTACGGACGCCGCATGGACAACTGGCACCAGATGTCCTACATGGTCCAGGGCGGACTGGACCTGAGCCCGGTGCTCACCCACAAATTCCACTACACGGAGTTCCAGAAGGGCTTCGACATGATGAATACAGGCAAGTCCGGCAAGATCGTACTTGACTGGACCAAATAGATTCAGGAGGGACAAGTAATGAGAAAATCAGCGCTTGATAAATTCAAGAAGAGAGTGGACGACATCACAGCTGCCGGCACTTTTAAGGAAGAGAGGATCATCACCACTCCTCAGGGCGGCGTCATCGACACGAGCAAAGCCGCCAGCGTAGTGAACATGTGCTCCAACAACTACCTGGGCCTGGCCAACGATCCGGAGCTGATCCAGGCTGCCAAGGACACCTATGACACCTGGGGCTACGGCTGCGCATCCGTCAGATTCATCTGCGGCACCCTCAAGCTCCACAAAGACCTTGAGGCGGCCATCACCAGATTCCTGGGCACCGAGGACACCATACTCTACTCCTCCTGCTTCGACGCAAACGGCGGACTTTTCGAGTCACTGCTGGACGAGCACGACGCCATCATCTCCGATGAGCTGAACCACGCTTCCATCATCGACGGCGTACGTCTCTGCAAAGCCATGCGTTACCGCTACAAAAACAACGACATGGACGACCTGAAGCTCAAGCTCGAGGAAGCCAAGGCTGCCGGTGCGCAAAACATCCTCATCGCCACAGACGGCGTCTTCTCCATGGACGGCTACATCGCCAACCTCAAGGGCATCTGCGATCTGGCTGACCAGTACGACGCTCTCACCATGGTGGACGATTCCCACGCAGTGGGCTTCATGGGCGACAAGGGCAGAGGCACTCCGGAATTCTGCGGAGTTCAGGACAGGATCGACATCATCACAGGCACCCTGGGCAAAGCCATGGGCGGAGCTTCCGGCGGATACACTTCCGGACGCAAAGAGATCATCGACCTGCTCCGTCAGGTCTCCAGACCCTATCTTTTCTCCAACACTCTGGCACCTGCCATCGCAGGAGCATCCCTCAAGCTCATCGAGCGCCTGGAGAGCAGCACGGAGCTCAGGGACAGAGTCCACGAGAACGCCAACTACTTCAGAGAGAAGCTTTCCAAGGTGGGCTTCGAACTGCTGCCCGGCCATCACCCCATCGTAGTCATCATGCTCTACGACGCAAAGGTGGCTCAGGAGTTCTCCAGAAGAGCGCTTGAGAAAGGCGTCTACGTCACAGCCTTCTCCTATCCTGTAGTTCCCAAGGGCAAGGCCAGGATCAGAACTCAGATCTCCGCCGGCCACACCAAGGAAGCTCTGGACAGAGCAGTCCAGGCCTTCACGGAAGTCAAGGAGGAGATGGGCCTGTAACCCACGTTTTCTTAAAGATCCAAGCCCCGCATCATCTGTCGTGTGGTGCGGGGCACTTTTCTCAAAATTTTTTGCCCGGCGCTCCAGCGGACCGGAGCGCATGACTATGAACAAAGAATTCCCACTGACAAAAAAGCAGATCGCGCTGTTCGCCAGCGCCCTGGCCCTGAATCTCCTGGTGTTTTACGGCGCCCGCCTGATCAACGGCGACATGGAGCACCACGACCTTTCCATAGCTCTGGACCACCAGGTCCCTCTGATGCCCTGGACGGTCTTCATCTACCTGGGCGCCTTCCTTTTCTGGATCGTCAACTACTGCATCTGCATCAAGTACGACAAATACAACGGCCGCAGTTTCATCATCGCCCACTACATCGGCGAGGCTGTGTGCTTCATCTGTTTCCTGGTGCTGCCCACCGCCCTGACGAGGCCGGAGATCACGGGACATACCTTCGCTGATTTCGCCGTGAGGGTGACATACATGTGCGACCAGCCCAACAATCTTTTCCCATCCATCCACTGCATGGTGAGCTGGTTCTGCTGGATCGGAGTCCGCGGCAACGAGCACGTACCCAGGTGGTACCAGTACTTCTCCCTGATATTCGCCATCGCTATCTGTATCAGCACGGTGACCGTGAAGCAGCACGTCATCGTGGACACCTTCTCGGGAGTCCTGCTGGCGGAGGTCAGCTACCTGATCTCCAGGCAGATCGACAAGCGTTTCCCCGCTGCCGACAGGGTATGAAGCCTGATCATGAATGTTACCCCGCTGAGCGCGGGGTTTTTTGATGGGGGCGTGGGGGCGGGGAGGTGTGGTGGGCCGGTGCGGGACAGTGTGTTGCCGATGTGCGCCGGTCCAGCCGACCACAACTAAAAAAAACGTTGTCTGTGGTCGGCGAAACGTCTCTAAATGCCGACCACAAATGCCAAAAGTCGCCTCATGTGGTCGGCGAAACGTCTCGAAACGCCGACCACAACTGCCAAAAGTCGCCTCCTGTGGTCGGCGAAACGTCTCGAAACGCCGACCACAACTGCCAATGTACGACCATTGTGGTCGGCTCCCCAACGCCACAGCTCCCTGCGCCGCCCCCCCACGCGGTTTTTTTGCACGAAAAAAGGACCGCCTGAGCGGTCCTTTTAAATGATCTCTTAAAGATTACATCTCTGTGATCTCTTCGTACTCGGTCTCGGACTTGAAGAGTGCGTTGAGAGCCTCGAACTTCTTGGCTACGAACTTCTCGATCTCCTCGTCGGAAACTGTGCCTTTGAGCTTGGCCTTCATGGTGTTGAGGACGATAGCCTGGTGAAGCTTGGCATCGTTCAGGAAGTTTACGGTGTAGACCTGCTCGAACTGTCTGTTCATGAGCCCTTCCTTGACATCATCATCAAGGACGTCGTTGTATCTGGACTCGAAGTCAACAGCCTGCTTGAGTTCGGCGAATCTCTTCTTCACATAAGCTTCGATCTCATCATCTGCGACTATGCCTGCCAGCTTGGCCTTCATGGTGTTGAGGACCACGATGTAGTGGAGATCCATGTCGCCTACGAAGTTGACCGTTGCGATCTGCTCGAACTGACGGTTGAGAACTTCTTCTTTGGTGAAGTTGATGGGGGTGGATTCTGCGGTGATGTCAGCCTCTTCCGGCTTTGCGACCTCAGCAGCTCTCTCTTTGATGTACTTCTCGATCTCTTCAACGGGGACAATTCCGTCAAGCTTAGCCTTCATAGAGTTCAGGGCTACGTTGTAAAACAGCTTGCGGTCTCCCAGATGGCCGATAGATACCTGATGACCAAATTCTCTGTCAAGAATCGTTTTGTAATCCATTGCTTTCCTCCTTAAAATCTCGTGCCGCGATCCGGCAACATATAATTCCAGCGTCATTATATCACAGCGCAAAAAATTTGGTACCCTTTTTTATTTACCGGAGCCATTATTTTCGTCAACTTCTATGGTGAAACCGAGGCCGTTGACCTCGGACACGTTGGTCACCGTGACGAAAGCGGTGGGGTCGATCTTCAGGATCTGCTCCTTCACCCTGAAAAGGTCCTTTTTGTCCAGGATGGTCTGGACCACGTAGGTGGGTTTTTTGCCGTAGCCGCCCACTGCGCTGAACATGGTGCTGCCGTGGCCGGAGCTGGTCTGGATCATCTCGTTGATCTCCTCGTATTTCGGGCTGGAGATCTGAAGCTGGATGCGGCTGACGCCACGGGCCAGGAAACGGTCCAGAAGGGCGGTGTAGATGATTATGACCAAAAGTCCCGCCAGGATGCCTTCCTTCTCGGAATTGGGGATCTGCGCAGTCAGCGCCGCCAGTTCCAGTACGTTCAGAGCCCTGGACACCGGCACGCCGGTCTTTTTGTTGAGGATAACGGCGATGACGTCCAGTCCGCCTGAGGCCGCGCCGTTTCCGATGATCAGGCTGATGCCGAAGGCGAAGAATATGGCGGAAAAAATCAGACACAGGGTGAAGTTCTCCGTCAGCGGCCCGGTGGCCACATAGAGGTTCTCCACGAACCACAGCACGATGGGGTATTCCACTGCGCACACGATGGTGTTCATGGCGAACTCCCTGCCCATGAAGATCCAGGCCAGAGCCAGGAAGATCACGTTCAGGCCTGCAACCGCATAGGAAATGGGTATGCCGAAGGCCAGTCTGAAGGCGTTACCGATACCTGTCAGCCCGCCCACGATGAAGCCGGGCGGCAGCAGGAAATACTGAATTGTAAAGGCCAGGATGATGTTCCCCATGAGGATGAGGAGTTGGCGCTTGAGAGTCTTTGCGTTCATTTCAGATTCAGATGAAAATACCCCGGCAAAGCCGGGGTCTATGTGTACTACAGGTTGTACTTGTTCTTGAACTTTTCAACACGGCCGCCACGGTTGACCATCTTGGCTGCGCCTGTGAAGAACGGGTGGCATGCTGAGCATACGTCCAGCTTCATTTCAGGCTTTGTTGATCTCGTCATAAACGTGTTACCGCATGCGCAAGTTACTTTACAGTCCACATAGTTGGGATGGATTCCTTCCTTCATGTCAGTTCCTTTCCCGGCAGCAAGTTACTGCCGTATTCTTGAGATGTCTGCGCCGTGTCTGACCGCGGAGCCATGCTTTACGGGCCTTGGGTTCCGCGCTGGTGGCCATGCCGGTCACAGCTTTTCAACTATATCACAGGAAGAGGGGGAATGCAAGAGTTTTGTGGGGAATTTTGTAAACCTATCTGATTGCACAAAAAAGACGGATCCGTGAGCCCGTCTTTATCATCTGCAGGGCTTGCTGCCCTCTGTCTTTATGGGTTATGCCGCCTCTTGGTCCGCCTATCTGCGATGCACGATCACCACTCTGTCCAAGCCGTTCAGGTCCTTCAGCACCCTGGTGTCTCCCAGGTTCCGCATGAGAGCCGGCACCGACTGTCCCTGGTCGTAGCCTATCTCCATGAGGAGCCATCCTCCGGCTTCAAGATGATCCGTGGCGTCCCGGGCGATTATCCTGTAGAAGTCCAGCCCGTCGGAGCCGCCTGACAGGGCGGTCCTTGGCTCGTGGTCTCTGACCTCTTCATCCAGTGTTTCTATCTCAGCGTCGCTGATGTAGGGCGGGTTGCAGAGTATCA
>JAEEOX010000066.1 GCA_016284485.1 Bacillota bacterium
TTGTGGCTGATCTTTTCCGCCAGAAAATCCCTCGCTCTTAAATACAGATCTATTGCCTCTTCGGTCCGGCCCTGTTCCGTGCGGATCCTTGCAAGTCTGGTGAAGACCTCCGGAAGGGGCTCATTCAGAAAGCGGGCATAGCGCACTTTTTTGTAGGCTTGCTCGATCATTTCGCAGTATTTGGAATAGTCTTTCTCAACCCCGTAACCGTTCTTGTACATGTCGGCCACCTTGATCATTGATCTCAGCTGTCCGTTCTCCATGGCCTTGGTGTAGTATTTGAAAGCCTTGTCGTAATCTTTCACTCCGGTCCTGCCGTAGTACCAGATATATCCCAGCCCCTCGGCTGCCCACTTGTCTCCGTATTCGTCTGCCAGCTCGTAGTATTTGAGGGCCAGGTCGAAGTTCTTCTGTTCGTAGTGATAGCCGCCGAGTTCCACCATCCATCGGGTGTCCTTGGTCTCCTCCACCAGATATTTCATGGCTTCGGTCAGAAGGAACTCCTCGTCATCGGTGAGCACCGACTTGGATGAATACTTCCTGTATATGTCTTTTGCTTCTCTTATGGTCATCTGAACAACACCTCCTCCTGATACAATTATATCCCTGTGGCCTCCTAAAAGCGACAGCTTTTATTCCTTCAGCTCAGCTTCGTCCTGCCGCGGGGCCCATGCGGACCGCCGGATCCGCCTGCCCTATGCATCTCCAGGAACTCCAGCATGTGCTCCAGCATCTCCCTGTCGACGAAGAATCCGTGCTCCGACGGGTTGATCGACAAGCCGTTGGCGTCGGGCATGTCAAGGATGTTCCGCACGTGATCCAGCAGCGGTATCTCGATAGTTGAACATGACGCCTCCGCCTCCTCCATCTTCTCTTTACTGGTGAAAACCGGCATGTCTGCCGTTCCGTTATCGCGGTCAATGACGATCATCTTAAAATGGAGTTCCTCATCTACCTGGATCACATCCCCCTCTTTGATCTTCTCCGGATCGAATATTCTGACTGCCGCATCGGGGATGGTCACAGGGACCAGGACCGTGGCCCCCCCTGCCATGGCCTGCACCACCGTGAAAAGCACGTTCTGCAGACCCTCCATGCTGGTCGTGTCTCTGTAACCCTCCTCGATGCTTTTTTCTATTTCTTTACCCCAATTGATATTTCTATCCATAATAGTCATCCCCCTTTCTTGGTGTGGTGTTTTGCGTGAATGATCTGCCCCTTGGTAGGCTGCATTTCCATTTTTTGCGGGGTTGTAGCCTAACAAATCCGTGTATCAGTAGGCTACATTTCCATAATATGCCGGGTTGTAGCCTAACTGAGCTGCCAAAAGGTAGGCTACATTCAACAAAAAACTGTTTTGCGGCCTACCAAGTCCCCCAAAAGGTAGGCTACAATTCATGAAAAATATGTGTTGTAGCCTACCCTAAAGTGCGATTCATCACATCAGTCGTGAGTTGTTCTGAATAAGCTTGCTGTTGACGGGTTAGTGGGCGTCATCAATACTCTGCCGGTGCCTCTGAACACGTTTACCAGGCCTTCGCCGTTGAAGGCGGAGCCCAGCAGCGACTTGGAGGATCTCTCTACTGTGAACTGCAGCGAGGTAGACCAGCAGACTGCGAAGCTGCCATCCAGTTTCAGAACGTCATCTCTCAGATCAACTGTGATCAGTTCCTCAGGAGGGACGTTGCTTTCCAGGGCAACTATTCCCTGCCCTCTGAGAGACAGGTTGAACAGTCCTTCGTTTCCGGCAACTGCGGACGAAAAGCTTGTACGCGCCACGACTTTATGCTGCACCGTTCCGTCGCAGGCCAGGAACATGCCGTCCTCGATGGACATTCCTGACTGCCCCCAAGCGGATATGTCCTGAAGAATAATGAACTTGTAGGTGGGCTCCAGCACTACCTTGCCTCTGCCGACATACTCCGGCTTGATGGCGGATTCCTTGGTGACAGCGCCCTTGACCATCTTGCCGAAAAGATCGCCGACGCCCTTCACTCCCGTAGTTGCATTGATATCTCCGAAGGTCCACTGCATCGCGCCCGCCTGGGTCACCAGCGAGTTGCTTCCGTCCAGATCAACGATCAGCTGTCTGCGCCTTACGTTCATCTTCGACATGAAATACTCGTCCACTGCGTTCCCCGGCGCGACGGACAGATCTCTGGCATGTTCCAGCACCGAATAGTTGCGCAAAGTCTGAGTGATGATCCTTTCGCTGTTGGTTAAGTTTTCTAATTGAACTGACATTTTTCTCCTCCTTCTCTATCAAAACAAAAGCTTTCCCTCTCCTCCAAAATACACCTATATCATACCTTCCCTGCTGTCCCCTTTTCTGGACTCAAAAAACCCCCGTCCGGGGGGTCAAAGGGCGATTTTTGGGACTTTTGACGTGATATTATCTGTTTGTAAGATGAAAGACGGCGAGGAAGTCATTGCCCCTCGCCCGACATCTACCTCCTTTCTGCTACTTAGTCTTTCGACCGTCAAGGTCCACATCACAAACAACAAATCGCAAAAAACCCCGAGAAGGCAGCCATACGGCTGCCTTCTCACTTTATTCTGTCCGGTCTGCGGGCATCCACTTCGCAATCAAAAACATCCGTTTCGAATCCAAATATCTGCAAACGGAACTG
>JAEEOX010000067.1 GCA_016284485.1 Bacillota bacterium
GTATTTTTCTTTTTTGGGCTTATCTACAGTGCAGCAGGTGAGGGAACTGTTCTCTCTGGCATACATGAAGCTTTCCTGAAGATCCACCTTGAAGAAATGGTAATCGATGGTATATTTCAGCGGAAAAGAGATAAGTACTGCAAAAAGAATGAAAAAACCCACCGTGAAAGCCACGATGCGTCTGAGTTTTTTGTCCTTGTATTTTGATCTGTCTGCCATTAAATACCCCCTTGGATCAACTGTAGGTCATCTGAATCGTCACGTAAATAATACAAGAAATACATAATAAATGCAAGGCTTTTGGTTTACAGATTTATCAGTTTAAAGTATAATATACATGAAGTTATTGCTATGGTTGAATACAGGAGGTGGTGCATATGGTGCAAATGTATAAGTGCGACAGATGCGGCAATATTTTTATCGTAGGATATAACGCAGGACCTGTTCCCGTATGCTGCGGACAGCCCATGAGACTTATTACGGCTAACACGGAAGAGGCTGCTTTTGAGAAGCACATTCCTTGTGTTACGGTGGACGGCGATTCCGTCGAGATCATGGTCGGGGAAGTTCCTCATCCGATGACTGAACCACATTATATCGCTGCGATAATGCTGGAGACAGACAGGAGCCTTCTCATTAAATACAACCGTTACACCGACGAGCCCAGGACAACGTTCATCGTTCCTCCCGGAGAGAAGCCGGTGGCGGCATATGAATACTGCAATCTGCATGGACTTTGGAAGAAGGACATATAAACTCTGATATTACCGCCGTCTGGCGCAGGAATATCCGGTCCTAAGGGGCCGGATTTTTCGTTGCCTTATCATTGAACAACAGTTGTTGCGGGAGTATAATAAAATTCTGTGATGTGACTGCAGGAGGCGGTCTGAATGAACGAAAAACGCGCTGTCTTTGAGACTATGCCGGTGCCCAGGGCACTTCTGATGCTGGCGGGACCGACCATCATAAGTCAGCTTATAAATCTCATATACAATGCCGTTGATGCGATATTCATCGGGACCACCGGAGATGCCTACAAGACAGCTGCCGTAACTTTGGCGTTCACGATCTACATGATAAACATCGCCATAGCCAATCTTTTCGGTATCGGAGGCGGCAGTCTGATCGCAAGGCTGGCAGGGAAGGGTCACACGGAGAAGGCCAAGGGAATATCATCCTTCAGTTTCTGGGCATCCATCGGTGTGGCAGCGGTCTACTCCCTGGTGATCTGGCTTTTTATGGATCAGATCCTCTATGGCCTGGGGGCTTCGGAGAACACCATAAACTTTGCCAGACAATATGTGACCTTCGTCATCGTGATAGGGGACATCCCGTTGATTATCTCTCTGACTGCGGCACATCTCCTCAGGAACACCGGCTATTCCAGACAGGCGGGCATAGGCCTCTCAGGAGGCGGGCTTCTGAACATCGCCCTGGACCCGCTTTTCATGTTCGTGATCCTGCCGGAGGGAATGGAGGTCATGGGAGCTGCAGTGGCAACTCTGGTATCCAATGTGATATCTGCAGCATATCTTGTGGCGACCATCATAAGGGTATCGAAGAATGCGCCCATCGCAGTTTCGCCCCGTGAACTTAAGAGCATCGGACTGAAGGACACGAAAGAAGTTTTCACAGTCGGCATGCCTTCGGCTCTTCTACCCGGACTGTTCGACCTGGCCAATATTTTCCTCAACGCTTTCATGGCCATGCACGGAGATCTGGAACTGGCAGCCATCGGTATCGTCATGAGGATAGACAGACTTCCCAACGCCATCAACATAGGAATCTGCCAGGGCAGTCTGCCTCTGGTGGCATACAATTACACCTCAGGAAATCACGAGAGGATGAATGAGGTGATACGAACTGCCAGAAGATACGGTATCATCGTATCCATGGCTTCACTGGCATTGTTCCAGTTGGTGCCGGGGACTCTCTGCAGCGCCTTCATGAGCACGGGAGCATCGTATGACCCCACCATGGCTCATGCCACCATAGCTCTGGCCGTCAGGTTCCTGAGGCTGAGATCCCTTTCATCAGTGTTCCCAATGCTGAACTACAGCACGTCCTACAATCTGCAGGCTGTGGGGGACGGTAAGGATACCTTCATCCATTCGGTGGTGAGGATCCTGGGGTTCTACATTCCCATCATGTATCTTCTCAACATTCTGATCGGAGCGGACGGACTGGCGGTATCCTTCGCCATTTCGGAGATGCTGTCCGGCATCTTCGTCCTCTGGCTCTTCAGAAGGTGGAAAAGGTCCCACATCCACAGGTCTGAACAGGGCTTACAGTAATAAAGTCAGTACAGATCCAACCCCATGTCAAACGCGGGGCTGGATTTTTCTTGTTGACTATCAAAAGGGGATATCATAACCTATGAACTCAAGTATGAGGAAGCGGACGGCCACCTGCTGGTCTCCTATGTCAACAACGAGACCTTTTCCGAGGATGACGTGTTCGACAGCGAATTCCATTTCGAGGACGCTGACACACTGATCATCAATGATTCCTTTGGCGAAGAGATGACTTACATCAGGAAATAAATCCGACAGTATCATGTGAGACGAAAACGCCTGCAGTGCGCAGGCGTTTTTTGATACCAAAAAAGGACCGGGTGCAGCCTTAGCTGCCCGGTCCTTTTATAGTTTTTTGTTTAGCGACTGTACATCCTTGCAAGTTCCACGATCTCCATGATCAGGTCGATAACGACGCCGATCCCCATGAGCCCGAAGGTGAACAGATAGAGGAGGCCCATGCCGATCTTTCTGTCCATGAACTTGTGGGCACCCAGGACACCGAAAAAGAAAGTGATGATCAGTCTCGCGATTGCCCAGATCTTCTGGTCCTGAGTGGGAGCACCCTGGTAGGGATCCCATCTTCTTTGATCAGCGTTCCGCCTTGGTTCATAGGTCCGGCTCTCTTCATGAGTTTCGTATGTGGTTCCGTAGGATGCTGCGTGCTGCCTGGCGGCTTCTTCCTTCTGGGCGCGGATCCTGCCGCGTTCAAACTCATAGCCGGCCTGCTTGGCGTTGTCGAATTTGACGTGATTGGCTTCGTCGTCCAGAGTGAAATAAGAATCGCAGTACTCACACTGGACCCGGAGGCTGTCTTCTGGAACCATCAGGGTGGCCCCGCAGTTTTTGCACTTGACTTGTACTAGTTTCATGGCTGCACCTTTATCGCTTATATTTAACGGTAATGGTATTATAGCAGATTTATTCAGAGTGTGATATAAATATTTGATCTGGCTCAGGTTCCGTTATAAAAATCTTAAGGTATCAACATGCCGAGCGCACACAGATCCTCATCGGGTCAACATCCGGTGAGGATTTTTGTGCAAAAAATGATTGACGGATACCCTTATGGGGTATAATATGTATGTGAAACAGATACCCTATGGGGGTATATCCATATTATTCGACAGGAGATAAAACGATGAGCGGAACAGATATGTGCTGCTGCCACCGCACAAAGGTGAGAGACGATAAGGAATACAAGGACCTGATGAACAGGTTAAAGAGGATAGAGGGCCAGGTCAGGGGAATAGAGCGCATGCTGGAGGAGAATGCCTACTGCCCGGAGATCATGATCCAGGTGTCGGCTGTGAACAATGCGCTGAACAGCTTCAATAAGGTGCTTCTCGCTGAGCACATCAGGACCTGCGTTGTGGACGACATCAGGGCAGGCAGGGAGGATACCATTGATGAACTGACTGAGACCCTTAAGAAGGTAATGAAATAAGGTCTTAAAAGGGGGAGGTAATAAGTTGGAATTATATAACGTTACAGGAATGAGCTGCGCTGCCTGCAGCGCAAGGGTCGAGAAGGCCGTGCGGGGCGTGGAAGGTGTTACCGACTGCGCAGTCAGCCTTCTGACCAATTCCATGGGCGTCGAGGGAACGGCGTCTCAGAAAGATATAATAGAGGCGGTGGAGAAGGCTGGATATGGGGCATCCCCAAAGGGAGCACCGGGTGCGAAGCGCGAGGGGAGCAGTCTTCAGGCCGCCGATGACAGTCTGAAGGATACTGAGACACCGAAGCTCGTAAAGAGGCTTGTGATCTCAGTTGTGATACTGCTGTTCCTCATGTATTTCAGCATGGGAAACATGATGTTCGGATGGCCGGTGCCCGAGGCTCTGGAGAATCCTGTTGCAATGGGTATTTTCCAGATGGTGGTCTCGGCTGTGATCCTGATCATAAACGGTAAGTTTTTCACATCCGGAGTAAGCGCCCTGTTCCACGGCGGTCCAAACATGGATACTCTGGTAGCCATGGGTTCCGGAGCGGCTTTCGTATACTCTTTGGCAGTGCTTTTCCTCATGACGGACGCCATGTGGAAGGGTGATACCGAAAGACTTCACGCTCTTCACATGAACCTGTACTTCGAGTCGGCTGCCATGATAGTGACGCTGATCACAGTGGGCAAGACTCTGGAATCCATGTCCAAGGGAAGGACCACCAACGCTCTCAAAAGCCTTATGCAGCTTGCGCCGAAGACAGCCATGCTGGTGACTGATGACGGCGAGGTGGAAGTCCCCGCAGATTCCGTGGAGAGGGGAGACATAGTTGCTGTACGTCCCGGCGAGAGTATCCCTGTGGACGGCGTGATCATAGACGGCATGACTGCAGTTGATGAATCCGCTCTTACGGGAGAGAGCATCCCTGTGGACAAGAAAGAGGGGGATCAGGTCTCTCAGGCCACCCTCAATCAGTCCGGTTATATCAAGGTCAGGGTCAACCGCGTAGGCGAGGACACCGACCTTGCGAAGATAATAAAGATGGTGTCGGATTCCGCCGCAACCAAGGCGCCCATAGCCAGGATCGCAGACAAGGTGGCGGGAGTATTCGTTCCGGCAGTCATAGGCATCGCTTTGGTGACTATGGTGGTATGGATGCTGATGGGCAAGGACTTTAGTTTCGCCATAGCGAGAGCTATTTCCGTTCTGGTGATCAGCTGTCCCTGCGCCATGGGACTGGCAACGCCTGTGGCCATCATGGTGGGAAGCGGCGTAGGAGCGAAGAACGGTATTTTGTACAAGACTGCATCTTCCCTGGAGAGCCTGGGAAGGTCCAACGTCATAGCTCTGGATAAGACGGGGACCATAACCAAGGGAGAGCCCAGGGTCACTGACGTTATCCCGTCCTACGGGACCAGCGAATATGAGCTCCTTCAGAAGGCCGCCACCATAGAGCAGGCCAGCGAGCATCCTCTGGCCAAGGCTGTTATGGCCAAGGCCAGCGAGATCGAGCTGGATCCTCTGAAATACTCTCAGACCCTTGCCGGCAACGGCATCGAAGGAATGACCAGAGACGGCAGGCTGCTTATCGCCGGAAGTCTGGACTTCATGACAGGAAGGACAGACATAGACCGTGCCATGAGGGAGAAGGCGGTGAACCTGGCAAATCAGGGCAAGACCCCTCTGATCTTCGCGGAAGAAGGAGATTGTCTGGGCATAATCTGCGTGGCTGACGGCATGAAGGAGGATTCTCCCGAGGCCATAGCGCAGCTTAAAGGTCTGGGTCTCAAGGTGGTCATGCTCACTGGCGACAACGAGAGGACTGCTGCTTCCATAGGCCGAGAGGCAGGCGTGGATGAAGTCATTAGCGGAGTGCTTCCCGACGGCAAGGCCAGGGTCATAAGGGATCTCAAAAAATACGGCAAGGTGGCCATGGTGGGAGACGGCATCAACGATGCACCGGCTCTGACAGAGGCTGACACCGGCATCGCCATAGGCGCAGGCACCGATGTGGCCATCGATGCTGCGGACGTGGTGGTGATGAAGAGCAGACTTACAGACGTAGCTGCTGCCATCAGGCTCAGCAGAGCCACGATCAGGAACATCAAGGAGAACCTGTTCTGGGCATTCTTCTATAACGCCATATGCATACCCATGGCCATAGGCCTTTTCGGCTTCGCCATGAAACCGGTCTACGGAGCGCTGGCCATGAGCCTGTCCAGCTTCTT
>JAEEOX010000068.1 GCA_016284485.1 Bacillota bacterium
CGTGCCCATGCCCAAGGTGGAGAGCGCAGTGCTCAGGCTGGACGTCCGCAAGGAACCGCCGGTGCAGGTGCCCGACAGGAAATTCCTCTTTGAAGTGATCAAGGCGGGGTTCACCTTAAGGCGCAAGACCCTGAGGAACTCCCTGATGACCTTGGGAGGCTTCTCAAAAGATCAGATCGAGCAGGCCCTGGGCAGCACCGGCATAGACCCGGCCAGAAGGGGGGAGACGCTGAGTCTTCAGGAGTACGCCGATCTCAGCAACGCCCTGAGGGAACTGAAAGAAGGTTAGCATGGCTGTCAAGAACGAGACGTGGCGCGGCACGGATGTGATCGTGACGGAGCGCCTGAAGCTGGTGCCCTGGGAGGACACTGAAGCTGACGCAAAAGAGATATACCGGATGGCATCCAACCCCAACGTGGGGCCTCACGCAGGGTGGAAACCTCACGAGAGCCTGGAGGAATCAAGGACCATACTGAGGGAGATGTTCCTGCCCTTCGGCGGCGGACACGATACTTTTTCCATAAGGCTGAAGGACACAGGCAGGGTCATAGGCAGCATAGGCACCTATGAGGACACGGCCAGGGAGGGAGTGAAGTCTCTGGAGATAGGCTACTGGCTGGACGAGGCCGAGTGGCACAAGGGTTACATGACTGAGGCCTGCAGGGCCATCCAGGACTACGCCTTCCTGAAGTACGATCTGGCCATCATGGCCATCAGGACCTCCAATGTGAACTTCAGATCCCAGGGAGTCATCAGAAACTGCGGATTCACCTATGAGGGGACCATCCGCAAGGCCTACCGCATCTATACCGGCGAGGACAGGGACAGCAGATTCTACTCCATAACAAGAGAAGAGTGGGAAGCAAGATAAAGACAACAAAAGACCGGCCCGTCGGCCGGTCTTTAAAATTACCGTATTCAATTATTCGTTTGTGACTTCGTCCTTGACTTCTTCAACGACTTCATCAACCTTGTCACCGAAGCCATCCTTGACTTCGTCGATCTTTTCCTGGAAGTCACCCTTGAAGTCAGCAACCTTCTCCTGGAGGTCGTCCTTCAGGTCATCGAATTTATCCTTGGCTTTCTCGAAATATTCGCCTGCGTTCTCTTTGACGTCCCCTACGACGTCATCGAACTTATCCTTGGCCTTTTCGATGTATTCGCCTGCATTCTCCTTAACGTCACCTACAACGTCATTGACCTTTTCCTTGACTGTTCCCATTGCTGCGGAAACCTTCTCTGTGACTTCGGGAGCTGCTTCCTTGACCTTATCGGATGCTTCACCGTAAAGCTCAGCGGCGGCTTTCTTTGTTTCTTCTACGTAATCCTTGTAGTCTACTCTTCCGTCCTGGTTTACGTCACCCACTCCTCCGGGGTTGTTTTCTCTTACTTTTTCTACAACTTTGGCTGTTGCAACGGCAGTTCCGGCCACAGCGGCTCCGCCGAATAATTTCTTAAAGAATCCCATTGGTATGTACCTCCTATGTGAAAACTGGATAATAATACAAATTATTACAAGTTTATTATATCACAACCGCAAAAAACAGGGTAGTGTTTTTTGCAATTCATATAAAATCAGTTTCAGGCCTGTGATGGGGCGGCGCTTCCGGTGATGGGTATGGGCTCCCCGCCGTAGGTGGGAGGAAGCCTGAGGGCGGTCTGGATCACGTCCTTGGTGCGGGCCAGGATCTCCCTGACCTCCCGCTGAAGGGCGTACCCGTAATCGTTCTGCCCGGAGCATACGCCGCAGGCCCGGATGCCCAGACCGTCGGCAATGTAGAGGGCCCTGTACATGTGATACTTCTGGGTGACGATGATCATGGACTGCACCTGGAATATATCCTGGGCCCGGCGCACGGATTCATAGGTGGAGAAACCGGCGTGGTCCAGGAAGAGAGCCTCTGCGGGCACTCCCTGGTCCAGGCAGTAGCTGAACATGGCACCTACCTCGTTGTACTCCACCTGGCCGTTGTCTCCAGAGAGGAGAAGCCGGTCCACTATGCCGGCCTTGTACAGCAGGATGCCGCAGTCCAGGCGGTCCTTAAGCATCAGGCTGGGTGAGCCGTCCGGCCTGACTGAGCAGCCAAGGATCAGGGCACACTGGTAGCGGGACGAACTGAGCTCATCCAGAGTCTCCTGAGGGAAGAAGGCTTGGGCCTGACTCTGAGAGATGCCCGCAAGCTCCGGGCTCTCCTTGAGCCGGAAGGCCATGTCTCCGGAAACGGAGGCGCAGACGATCCCGCTTGTGATCAGAAGCACCAGGAGGGCGTTGATCACCAGGGAGAAGGGGAGCCCCAGGCGGAACTTCCACTTCCTGGTCTTGTGTCGGAAAACCAGGGCGCCCAGGATGGCTCCCGGACCGCCCAGGAGGAAGGCGCAGAGCATCAGCGTCTTCTCAGGGATCCGCCACTTGCCCTTCTCGGCGCGGCGCTTGTCGATCCCCATCAGGACGAAGGTGATGAAGTTCCATATGATCAGTGCAATTGCAAAATATTTCAAAGATGATGTCTCCGTGAATGTGTTTTTGTGAAATAACGTTCCCAATTATAGCACCCGCTTTGTGGTTTATCAATGCAGTGTTTTGTGATATAATCAGGAAGACTCGGAGGAGATTCACAGAACCTCCGCTCAGACAAGAAAGGAAAAAACATGAAAGTCGGAGATACTTACGAAGCAAAAGCTACAGTTACTGATGAAATAACCGCCCAGGCCGGCGGCAGCGGAGCCCTCAGGGTCTTCGGTACGCCCTTCCTGGTCGGGCTGATGGAGCTGGCCGGCGTGAGATATATGGCTGAAGAGCTCCCGGAGGGCAAAAGCACCGTGGGCACCATGGTCATGGCTGAGCACACCTCTCCCACCCCGGTGGGAATGGAAGTCACGGTGAAGGTGACGGTCACCCACATCTCCGAAAACGGCAAGCTGGTGGACTTCGACATGGAGGCCTTCGACGAGGTGGGACCTATCGGCCGCGGCAGGCACCAGAGGGCCATCATCTCTGTGGACAGATTCATGGATAAATGCGTGGGCAAGCTGGCTGAGGCCGGCAAGCCTTCAGACTATTGATCCGGACGAAACACCAGGAGGGGCTCATGATCTGGAGTTCGCTTTGCTACATCGAGCACAAGGGCAATTACCTGATGCTCCACAGGACCAAGAAGAAGCAGGACATAAACAAGGGCAAATGGATCGGCGTGGGCGGCAAGACCGAGCCCATGGAGACCGTACCGGAGTGTCTCGTCAGGGAAGTACGGGAGGAGACCGGCTTCCGGCTGAGATCCTACGAGCCCAGGGCCATAATCACCTTCAATTCGGATTTCGCGGAGAAGGAGATAATGTTCCTCTTCACCTCCGGAGATTTTGAGTTCGCGGAAGAGGCGGGCGGAATGCCTGCTCTTCCCCAGTGCGATGAGGGGGAACTCAGGTGGGTGCCCAAAGAGGAGGTCATGGGACTGAACCTCTGGGAAGGAGACAGGGTCTTCATCGAGAAGCTTCTGGAGGACGCGCCCTTCTTTTTCATGAGGATGGAGTACAGGGGAGACGACCTGACCGAGTACGTGGTGGGTGCCGAGAACTTCAGGGACAAGGTCTACGAAGCCACGGCAAGGATACCCAGAGGATCCGTCTCCACCTACGGCGATATCGCCATCGAGATCGGCCACCCCGGGGCGGCCAGGGCCGTGGGCAACGCTCTCCACGAGAATCCCTACGAAGGGGTGATCCCCTGCCACAGGGTGGTGAACGCGGGAGGGTACTGCGCGAAGCACTTCGGCTTCGGTGGAGCGGAGTCCCAGGCCAGGCTTCTCAGGAGAGAAGGGGTCGAAGTCATAGACGGCCGGGTCGATTTCCGGTCATTAACAGACAGACAGTTATAGAAAAGGAGAAATATAGATGAAAAAGATACTTATCGTAATATTATGTTTAGTGCTGGCGCTGAGCGTCATGGGCTGCGGAAAGTCCGCCGATGAAGGCGAAAAGGTAGAAGTCACCACAGGCGATACCGGCCTTGCCACGGGAGAGACCTTCAGTTTCTCCACAACGACCTTCGGAGGAGACGCCTTTACCAGAGAAGACATCGCAGACGCAAATCTGGTGATGGTCAACCTCTGGGAGCCCTGGTGCGGTCCCTGCGTGGAGGAGATGCCTGACCTGGAGAGGATATATGAGGAGAACCAGGGAAGCGGCTTCGTGGTGCTGGGAGTTTTCTGGGACGATACCATGGATGACGACGCCAGAGCCACTCTGGAATCCGCCGGCATCACATATCCCATTTTAAGAGGCAGCAAGGATTTCGAGAGATTCCAGACCAGCTATGTGCCCACCACGGTATTCCTGGCGGGCGACGGCACCATACTGTCTGAGGAACCGCTGATCGGAAGCCGCTCTTATGAGGACTGGAATGCAATAGTACAGGGACTGCTGGAAGGACTGGAGTAATGACCCGGAAGAATTATGTGCTGGCCGGACTTTTCCTCCTGGCCGCCGTCCTGATAGCGGCGGGCCTCTTTCAGGGCCAGCCCGTTCAGGTCCTGAACAAAGCAATAAACATCTGTCTGGAGTGTGTGGGCCTTGGATAACAGAAGACGTCTCGCCATACAGGGCGTGGCCGCCCTCATACAGAACGCACACTTCAAGGGGTTTTTCACGGGACAGATCTACCGGGGAGACCTGAAAGCAGTATGCGTCCCAGGACTCAATTGCTATTCCTGCCCGGGCGCGGTGGGCGCCTGTCC
>JAEEOX010000069.1 GCA_016284485.1 Bacillota bacterium
GACGGAGCCACCGCCCAGTTCGACGCCGTTCAGAACGATGTCGTAGGCGTCTGCCTTCAGTTTAAGAGGATCTGTCTTAAGGAGATCCAGCTGGTCCAGCTTCGGGCATGTGAAGGGATGGTGCATGGCCTTGAGCCTGCCTGTCTCCTCGTCTTCCTCGAACATGGGGAAGTCAACTACCCAGAGAAGCTTGTATTCCTTGTCGTTCAGAAGGCCCATGCGTCCTGCGCACTCTCTTCTCAGGAAGCCAAGTGTGTCGTATGTGACCTTAGCCCTGTCGGACACGATGAGGATGAGGTCACCCTCCTTTGCATCGAAGACTCTGGCGATCTCAGCCAGCTCCTCAGGCGCAAAAAACTTATTCACTGAGGATGTGATGCCGTCGGCGTTAAGTCTCATCCAGACGAGTCCCTTTGCGCCGTAGTGCTTGGACATGTCTGTGAGTTTGTCGATGTCCTTTCTTGAGAAGAACTCGGAGCCTCCGTCAACGCAGATGCCTCTCACGTCCCCGCCGGAAGCCAGGCAATCGGTGAAGACCTTGAAATTGCAGCCCTTCACCACGTCGTTTAATTTTTTGAGCTCAAATCCGAATCTCAGGTCGGGCTTGTCGGAGCCGAATCTTTCCATGGCTTCGTCCCAGGGCATCCTCTGAAGAGGGATCTGGATATCAACGCCCAGGCATTCCTTGAAGACTCTCTTAAGGTAGCCTTCCTGCACTTCGATGACTGTATCCTGATCGGCGAAGGACATCTCCAGGTCGATCTGGGTGAACTCAGGCTGACGGTCAGCTCTTAAGTCCTCGTCTCTGAAGCACTTGACCACCTGCATGTACCTGTCGGTGCCGCCAACCATCAGGAGCTGCTTGAAAAGCTGGGGGCTCTGCGGCAGCGCATAGAACTCTCCGGGGAAGGTCCTTGACGGAACGATATAGTCTCTTGCTCCTTCGGGAGTGGACTTGATGAGGTAAGGTGTCTCCACCTCGGTGAATCCGTTCTCATCGAAATAGTCTCTGGTCACCTTCACAAGTTTGTGTCTGAAGGAAAGGTTTCTCTGCATGTGGGGCTTCCTCAGGTCCAGATATCTGTACTTCATCCTGAGGCTGTCGGCCGCGTCGTCATCATCCTTGATATAGATGGGCGGTGTATCGGATTCGCTGTATACGATCATGTCGGTGGCTAACACCTCGATGTCGCCTGTGGCGATCTGATCGTTCTTGGCGCTTCTCTCACGGACCACTCCCTTGACCCCGATGACGTATTCTGATCTGACGGAATCTGCAAGGTCGAAAACTTCCTTGGGTACGTTCTCATCGAATGTGACCTGAACTATACCTGTCTTGTCCCTGAGGTCCACAAAGATGAGGGATCCAAGATTTCTCCTCTTGGCCACCCAGCCGTTCAGGACAACTTCCTGTCCCACATTGTTGATATTAAGCTCTCCGCACATGGATGTGCGCTTATAGATAGTGCTCATTAATAAGAATCTCCTCTATTTAGTGATTGCTTCGTAAAGATCTTCAAACTTCACTTCAACCTGATCTCCGGTCTCCATGTTCTTGAGGGTGGCAGCGCCCTTTTCGATCTCGTTGTCGCCCAGAACTATGGTGTATCTGGCGTTGATCCTGTCAGCGTATTTGAACTGACCCTTGAAGTTCCTCTGAAGGTCGTCCATCTGTACCTTGGCGCCCTGCTCTCTCAGGTCTCTCATGATCTTCTGGCCTGCCAGTCTGGCGTTCCTGCCCATGGTGGCGATAAGTGCGTCACAGGGTGCAGGTTCGGGGATCACCACGCCGTTGGCTTCCATGAGCATCAGGAGTCTCTCCTTGCCCAGACCGAAACCTACGCCGGGGATCGGAAGTCCGCCCACTTCCTCTGCCAGGTTGTCATATCTTCCGCCTCCGCAGACGGTGCCCTGGGCTCCGATGGAGTTGGAAACGAACTCGAAAGCGGTCTTGGTGTAGTAGTCAAGGCCTCTAACGATCCTGGGGTTGACCACATAGGGGATCTCCATTGCATCCAGGTTCTCCTTCAGTTCCTCGAAGGCGTCTCTGCACTCGTCGCAGAGATTGTCCAGCATCATAGGTGCGTCAACTACCAGAGCCTGGTCGATGGGCGACTTGCAGTCCAGGATCCTCATGGGATTCTTCTCGTATCTGGACTGGCAGGTCTCACAGAGCTGATCATATACCGGAAGCAGGAAGTCTCTCAGCTTCTGACGGTATGCTCCCCTGCACTTGGGGCAGCCTACGGAGTTGATCTCAAGAGTAAGGTCTGTGACGCCCATGCTCTTTAAGAAATCGTATCCGATGGCGATGATCTCAGCGTCAGCCACCATGTTGGGCGTTCCGAAGGTCTCCACTCCGAACTGGTGGAACTCTCTGAGACGTCCGCTCTGAGGTTTCTCGTATCTGAAGCAGGGAATGTCATAATAGACCTTGGTGGGCTGTACCTCTGCGTAAGTTTTTTGCTCGATGAAGGCCCTGACTGCGGGTGATGTTCCCTCGGGTTTGAGAGTGACGGAACGTCCGCCGTGATCGTTGAAGGTGTACATTTCCTTCTGTACCACGTCGGTGGTGTCTCCTATTCCTCTCTGGAAAAGTTCGGTATGTTCAAACATGGGAGTACGGATCTCCTTGAATCCGTATCTCTCACAGATATTCCTCCATTTCTCCTCTATGTAATGCCATTTGTACACCTGCTGGGGCATGATATCTTTTGTTCCTTTTGGTGCATTAGTAAGCATTTGTTTACCTCCTTCTTAAGTCTTGTGACTGTTTATATATTTCGGGGATCATGGCAAAGATCCCTTTTTCCTTACGCTGAAGCATCTCGTCCAGACGGTCGATGTATACTTCGTAATTGGAGACGTTGGGCACCCTCTCCAGCCTGTTTTCAGCGGGAAAGTACACCTTGGACATTCCTCCCGCGCCCAGCGCCACGATGGACTGCTGCTCGTCCATTATCCTTATGTTATA
>JAEEOX010000070.1 GCA_016284485.1 Bacillota bacterium
AGAACTTGGCGGATCGCCGGTAAACTACGCCATGCTTTCCGGCTACAACCACTACAGGCGCGACGTCCTGGGAGTGGGAAGTTTCGACCAGACCACCTGGGAGCAGAGAAAGTTCATCAGAGAACAGCAGCTCAAGGACCTGGAAGCCGGTGCCTTCGGCATCTCTTTCGGCATCGAGTATGATCCATTCATCACCGAGCAGGAGGTGCTGGAGGACATAGCTCTCAGCAATGATCCGGACCTGCTGGTGGCCGCACACTACAGAAACGACTGCATCGGAAACATAGACTCCATCTATGAGATGGTGGACATCCAGTCCAGGATCGACAAGCGGTTCCAGATCTCACATCTGAGCTCATGTTCGGCTCTCGGTATGATGGACGAGTCACTGGAGCTGATCAACGATTATATGGCAAAAGATCCTAGGCTCAACTATGACACCTATCCCTACAATGCTTTTGCGACCTTCCTGGGTTCCACGGTATTCGACGACGGATGTCTGGACGCCTGGCATAAGGACTACAAGGACCTGCTCCTCACAGGAGAGCCTTATCCTTATCAGTTCGCCACAGAGGAGACCTTCAGGGACGCCAGGGAGAAGAATCCGGGCATGATGGTGGTCGCCTTCGTAATGAATGAGGACGAGATCGCAAAAGCCGTTGCAAACCCCAACGGCATGATCGCTTCGGACGGTATCCTGAATAACGGAAACGGCCATCCGAGAGCGGCCGGAACCTTCCCGAGAGTTCTCGGCAAGTACGTAAGGGAAGAGCAGAAGCTCAGTCTGGTGGACGCCCTGAGAAAGATGACTCTGGAGCCTGCCAGGAGGCTTCTCATGGATCACAGGAAAGGCGTGATCAAGGTGGGAGCTGACGCAGACATCACCATCTTCGATCCGGAGACCATAATTGACGGACCTACTTTCCAGGATCTGTCGGTTCCCAACAAAGGGATCGACTACGTGATCGTAAATGGCAGGGTCGCTCTTAAGGACAACCTGTTTATAAACGACAGACTGGGAAGATTCATCGCTTACCAGGATAAATAAGTTCAGAAAAAAGCCCCTCATCAGAGGGGCTTTGCTTATCGGTACATCAGATGCGGATCAGTTATCCTGATCTTCGTCGTTTTTTCTGCGGGCCTGTTCCCACATCTCTCTTCTGGCGTTCCGCGCCTTGGTGAAGGGCAGAGTGCCGTGGCGGATGTCATAGATCAGCCTGTGGATGCCTGCCGCCAGTATCAGAAGGAAAGAGATGAAAGCCAGAGGCGGCTTGCCGCTTACCTTGTACAGGAGATAGAATATGAGGGCCGAGCCCAGAAGTGTCAGATTGATAGGATTGTTCTTCATGTGGTCACCTTTCTGTATAACGGCTTAATTGTACCCCATATGAGGCTCAAAATCAATTTTTAAGTGTATATTTTGCTTCAGTATGGTAAAATGTTCCCATGACCCAACAAGGAGGTAAATTTATGGAAAACACCAACTGGAAATTCAGTGAACTTGAGTACAGGCGTCCCGACGTGGAGAAGCTTGTGAAGGACACCGTGGAAGCTACAGAGGCTGTGAAGAACGCCGCTTCCGGAGAAGAGGTCCTTGAGATCATGATGAGGGAGGAGGAGAAGAGCAAAGAGCTCTCCACCATGGTCACCATCGTGAACATCAGGCATACTCTGGATACCAAGGATGAGTTCTACGACAAGGAAAATCAGTGGATCGACGAGACGTTCCCCACGATCATGCCATATTTCCTTCAGTACAACGCTGCCATCGAGGAAAGTCCCTTCAGACCTTATATCGAGGAGAAGCTGGGGAAACAGTACTTCGTGGAGATGGACCTTCAGAAAAAGAGCTTTTGCGAGGCCAATATCCCTCTGATGCAGAAGGAAGCCAAGCTCACCGATGAGTATCAGTCCATCATGGCGGCCTGCCAGGTGGAATTCATGGGTGAGAAGAGGAATCTTTACGGGATCCAGAAGTTCTTCGAGCATGATGACAGAGAGGTGAGGCGCGCTGCTTTCAAGGCGTACTCTGATTTCTATCACGGACATGAGCAGAGGCTGGAGGAGATCTGGGACGAACTCATCAAGGTCAGGAATGAGATGGGAAGAAATCTGGGATATGAGAACTACATCCCGGTAGGATACATGAAACAGGGAAGGACCGACTACGGACAGGAGGAGGTCGCATCCTTCAGAGAGCAGGTCAGGAAGGAACTGGTTCCCTTCTGCCAGAAGCTCTATGAAGCTCAGGCAAAGAGACTCGGGATCGAAAAGGTCATGGCTTTCGATGAAAAGAGGGTATTTCCCGACGGCAACGCCACGCCCATCGGAGACGACGACTTCATGATCGCAGAGGCAAGGAAGATGTACCACGAGCTCAGCCCGGAGACCGCTGAATTCATCGATTTCATGATCGATCATGAGCTCATGGATCTGAAGAACAAGCCCGGTAAGGCTTCCACAGGTTACATGACGCTGCTGCCTTCTCTCAGCGCACCCTTCGTATTCTCCTGCTTCAATCAGACCATATTCGATATGCAGGTTTTGACCCACGAGCTGGGACACGCCTTCGCCGGCTTCAGAGCATGCCGCAAGCAGCCTGTGGAGACCTACTATTTCTCCTCAACGGATATCGCTGAGATCCACTCAATGTCAATGGAGCAGTTCACCTACGGATATGCGGAGAGATTCTTCGGTGACGATGCGGACAAGTATCGTTTCGCTCACCTTCAGGAGGCCATCACCTTCGTTCCCTTCGGCGTTGCGGTGGACGAGTTCCAGCACATCTGCTACGCTCACCCGGAGCTGACTCCAAGGGAGAGGACCTACGAGTGGCACAAGCTTGAAGAGAAGTACATGCCCTGGAGGACCTACGAGGACGACGAGTTCATGGAGAGAGGCGGATACTGGTATCACAAACTTCACATCTACCTCTATCCCTTCTATTACATCAACTACACTCTGACCACCATGGGAGCCATGGAGTTCAAGAAGAAATATGCTGAAGATCCGGATAACGCCTGGAAAGACTATCTCGCGCTCACGGACGTGGGCGGTAGCAGGAGCTATCTGGAGATCCTGAAGCTGGCCAATCTTGCAGTACCCTTCGAGGAGGGTGGAGTGGCAAGAGCAACGGGATACGCAAAGGATATTCTCGAAAAAGAAATGGCAGAAATGTAGTTCAGAGGACTGAACCATGGGAGACTATAAGACGATAGGCATACTTTCGGCTCTGGAGGTCGAAAGTGACATCATTCTTAAGAAGATGACCGATACAGAGGTCTCTGTCATAGCCGGCATGACCTTCACCAGAGGGACCATCCATGGCAAGACTGCTGTGCTTGCGACCTGCGGTGTCAGCAAGGTCAATGCTGCGCTTTTCACTCAGATCATGATAGATCACTTCAGGCCCGACTGTATATTGTTCACAGGTGTTGCAGGCAGCATGGATCCGTCGGTTAGACAGATGGACCTGGTGGTTGCTGACAGGCTTACGTTCCACGATGTGAACCCGCACCAGCTGGAATTCTGTTTCCCCAATCAGGTCTGGTTCAGGTCGGATGTGGAGCTGACAGATCTGATCCTACGGAATGCCAGGGGCTCCAAATCAGGCGCCATAATAACCGGGGATCAGTTCATCACTTCAAGAGATCAGAAGAGACAGCTGAAGAAGAGGTTTCCCGAAGCGCTGGCAGTGGAGATGGAAGGCTGTGCTGTGGCACAGACCTGTTACGTCAATCAGGTGCCTTTTGCGGTGATCAGATGCATCTCTGACTTGGCTGACAACAAGGCAGAGGATTCATACGATACCTTCGAGAAGAAGGCTGCGGAAAAGTCGGCCGGCGTCATACTCAAAACGATAGGCTGCATGCAGTGAGGTGACAGTCAATGGATGAAAAGATCATAAAGAGGATAGACGAAATAGTAGAAGAACTTGAACCTGAGCTTCGGAAACTGGCTCTGGACATCCACGATAACCCGGAACTGGGCAATCAGGAGTTCAAGGCTCTGAAATGGCAGACCGACCTTCTACGGAAGTACGGCTTCGAAGTGGAGGAGGGCTTCTGCGATATCCCGACCGCCTACAGGGCAGTCTACAAGGGCAAAAAACCCGGCCCGAAGATCGGCATGCTTGCGGAGTACGACGCTCTCCCTGAACTGGGACACGCCTGCGGCCACAACCTTATCTGCACCATGAGCGTGGGAGCGGGTATAGCCATGAGGGAATTTGCAGACCGGTTCGGCGCAGAGATATACGTCATCGGCACACCTGCCGAGGAGACTGCCGGTGCCAAGGTGGAAATGTCCAGGAAACACGCTTTCGACGACCTGGACGTTGCCATGATGTCGCACCCTGCGTACAAGGATGCCACGTCTCTCAACTTCTCAGCAATCAAGTGCTTCCAGATAGAATTCTTCGGGAAGTCTGCCCACGCTGCAGGAGCTCCGGAGGACGGCATCAATGCACTGGATGCCATGATCCAGCTCTTTGTCGGAGTTGGCCTTCTCAGACAGCAGACCAAGCCTGACGCCAGGATCCACGGGATCATTCAGGACGGAGGCAAGGCCCCCAACATCATTCCTGATTACACCCGTGCGCTTTTCTACACCAGGGCTTCCCGATTCAGCTACGCCATGGAACTGGCGCAGAAGGTCTATGACTGTGCAGAGGGCGCCGCAAGGGCAACGGGCTGCACCGTGAAGATCCGGGATGCCGAGGAAGATTTCAGAGACGTTTGCTCCAACCTGTATCTTTCTGACCTGATGGTCGGAAATATGGAGAGGTACACCGGACACAAGTTCGCGGATCTGGGAAGGACTCCTGTTCCGGGAAGCTCCGATATAGGAGACGTAAGCTACTGCTGCCCGGCCATCCAGACCACCACAAGCCTGTCTGCTCCGGGAGAAGATGCGGTATACAAGCCGCATACCCCCGAGTTCGCCAGAAGGACGGGGACAGACCAGGCTGTGAAGAACTGCATGGACTTCGTGAAGGGCTTCGTGATCACTGCCATCGACCTGATGACAGAGCCGGAACACCTGAGAAAGATCAAGGAAGAGTTCTCCCACGTCAACGATCCGAAGCTGGACGGCGGCATAGAACTGCCGATATAGTGCAAAATATCCAAAAAACGGCCTCCGGAAAAGGTTTTTTCCGGAGGTTTTCTTTATCTGGGTGAACTTTTTGTTCTAAAAATGTTCTAAATTTAAAAACATATTGAAATAAAAAGTGGGGGTGTTATAGTGATTCTGGGTGATATTAGGAATTGCCCTAAGCACAAGATATTGTGGATAATCACGAGGTGAAAAATGGCAACTAAGAAGAAATTGGTTACTTATCCGAAATGGTGTAAGGGTTGCGGCATCTGTGTGGCTTTTTGTCCCAAGGAAGTTCTGGCGGTGGAGAAGGAAAAGATCGTCGTCAAGAACCCTGAGAACTGCATTCTTTGCGGTCTCTGCGAACTGAGATGCCCGGATTACGCTATTTGGCTTGACGAGGAGGTGGATGAGTAATGGCAGGAAAGAGATTCCAGGTATTACAGGGAAATGAAGCTGTAGTAGAGGGAGGAATTGCAGCCGGCATGAGATTTTATTCCGGTTATCCAATCACTCCTTCAACAGAGATCGCTGAGAGATCTGCCTTAAGACTTCCTCAGGTAGGCGGTAAATTCATACAGATGGAAGACGAGATCGGCGGCATAGCTGCTGCTCTCGGCGCATCAATGGCCGGTCTGAAGGCCATGACGGCCACATCCGGCCCGGGATTCTCCCTTAAGCAGGAAAACATAGGTTATGCTGCCATCGCGGAGATTCCCATCGTTATCGTTGACGTTCAGCGTGAAGGTCCTTCAACGGGTCTTCCCACATCTCCCTCACAGGGAGACCTGATGCAGTCCAAGTGGGGCACCCACGGAGACCACCCGGTCATCGTGATCTCACCCTCATCTGTTCAGGAATGCTACAACGAGACAGTAAGAGCCTTCAACATGGCTGAGAGATTCAGAGTCCCCGTCATCTTCCTCATGGACGAGATCGTAGGACATCTGAGAGAGGGATGTGAGCTCATTCCTCCCGAGGAACTGACCATCTCCAACAGAAGAGTGGACAGAGAGTTCAACGGAACACTGGCTTATGCCGTTCAGGAAGGAAACTACGTACCTGAATACGCTCCCTTCGGCTCCGGAGACCACTTCAACGTTACAGGTCTTTTCCACAATCTGGACGGATTCCCCACCAACGATTCCGAAGTGACGGATTCTCAGGAGAGAAGACTTCTGGACAAAATCACCAAGAGAAGAGACAGGATCGAGAAGTGGGAAGAAGTCGACACAGATGACTGTGAAGTCATGATCATCTGCTTCGGCGGCACAGCAAGGGCCGTGGAAGGCGCAATGGACGCTTCTCACCAGTACGACTCAGTCAAGATCGGAATGTTCAGACCCATCACCGTATGGCCGTTCCCCGAGGCTGCTCTTCACAAGATCCTCAAGCACAACAAGCATCTCAGACAGATCATCGTAGCTGAGCACAATGACGGCCAGATGATCCTGGAGGTCCAGAGATTAGTGGAGGGAACCGTTCCCGTGACCCATCTCGGCAAGATAGACGGCACCACGATCACTCCTGACGAGATACTTGAAAAGATCAAGGAGGTGTATTGATATGCCCAGCAAACTTATTGAAAACACCATGCGTGTCAACAGACTTCCTCACATCTGGTGCCCGGGATGCGGACACGGTATCCTGATGAGAGACGTGGCACAGGCCATCGAGAACTGCGGACTTGACCCGGACAAGGTGGTCATCGTATCCGGTATCGGATGCTCATCCAGAGCCGCAGGCTACATGAACTACAACACGCTGCACACCACACACGGACGTGCCATCGCTTTCGCAACAGGCGTCAAGCTGGCCAATCCGGAACTGCACGTGATCGTAATCACAGGTGACGGAGATGCCACCGCTATCGGCGGCAACCATCTCATTCACGCTGCCAGAAGGAACATAGACCTTACGGTCATCGTATTCAACAACTCCATCTACGGAATGACAGGCGGACAGTATTCGCCCACCACTCCCCACATGGAGAAGGGAACCACAGCTCCCTACGGAAACATCGACTATGTGTTCGACATTCCCAAGCTGGCTGAGGCTGCCGGCGCCACCTTCACGGGCAGATGCTCTGCATATCATGCACAGCAGGCCATCAAGCTCATCGAAGAGGGCATCAGACATCACGGATTCTCCGTCATCGACGGCGTTTCCGTATGCCCCACATACTACGGCAGAAAGAACAAGAAGGGAGACTCCGTCAAGATGCTGAACTGGCAGAAGGAGAACTTCGTGGACGTCAAAGTGGCCGAGAAGCTTCCTCCCGAGAAGCTGGAGGGCAAGACCCTTATCGGCAAGTTCTATGAGTCCAATGACAAGGAAGAGTACACCGATATGTACATGAATCTGATCGAAAGAGCCGGAGGTAACAAATAATGGCAAGAACAGAAGTAAGAATGTCAGGCTCCGGCGGACAGGGCGTGATCATGGGAACCATCATCCTTGCAGAGGCAGCCTATGAGGACGGCAAGCAGGTAGCTCAGTGCCAGTCCTACGGCCCCGAGGCAAGAGGAGGCTCCTCCAAGGCGGAGACCATAATCTCAGACAACAGGATCCACTACACCAAGGTCAAGTATCCTGATCTGCTCCTTTCACTGACACAGCTGTCTTTTGACAAGTACCTGCCTGACGTGAAGGACAGCACCATCATCGTGGTGGATTCATCCATTGAGGTATCAGAGGAAACGAAGAAGGCTCACAAGGTCTACATTCTTCCCATCCTTGACGCTGCAGCTGAAGTCATCAAGAACAAGATGTCTGCAAACATCATTTCCTGCGGAGTGGTCAACGAGATCCTTCACATCGCTGACTGGGATGCCATAGAGCATGCGGTACTCAACCACGTTCCCAAGGGAACAGAGGAGTCCAATCTGAACGCTCTTCACTACGGCGCCAAGATGGCCAGAGAGTACAGCGAAAACTGATCACCCGGAGGAAAGACATGACATATTTAGGCGGAGTAATGGGCGGCATATTCTCCATAGTATTCGTCGCCTTCGCCATCGCAGCCATCGGATATCTGATCGGCGCAATAAACGTAAAGGGAATATCCCTCGGAACGGCGGGAGTCCTGCTGACAGCCATAATCTATGGCATCATCGTCAGCAAGAACCCCGACTTCCAGGTGGGAGAGACGGTCATCACACTTTTTGATGACGCCATCAAGTCAAGGTTCAGCATGCTTTCCAGCATAGGAACTGCGCTTTTCGTGTCGGCTGTAGGACTTATCGCAGGACCCAGATTCTTCAGGTCCTTCAATAAGGCCACCATCTCCTACATCTACATGGGGCTCATAATCATCGGTATTGGAAGCCTTCTCACCTTTGCCTTCATCAAGATCGACGGCAACCTTAACCCTGCCATGGCAGTAGGAATCATGACGGGAGCTCTCACAAGCACCCCCGGACTTTCTGCCGCCAAGGAAGCGGCGGTGGGGGCTGAGGATCTGGTCACTGCAGGATACGGCATAGCCTATCTCTACGGCGTACTGGGCGTGGTGTTCTTCGTACAGATAATGCCTAAGCTCCTCAAGGTCAACATGGACGAGGAGCGTGAAAAACTGGCCGCTGTAAACGCCGTAAAAGGAGTGGAACTCACCAGAGAAGTCAGGAAGGTGGAACCCTTCGGATTCTTCCCGTTCTTCCTGGCCATAGCCATGGGCTGCATAATCGGAGCCTTCAAGATCCCGGGACTGAACTTCTCCCTGGGCAACTCCGGCGGATGCCTTCTGGCAGGTCTCGTGATCGGCCACTTCGGACACCTGGGACCCATAGACCTGAGAATAGACAAGCAGACTCTGAACTTCATGCGCGAGCTGGGACTGGTGCTCTTCCTTATAGGAGCAGGAGTTCCCGGTGGCGTGAACTTCATGAACAACGTGAGGCTGTCCTACTTCATCTACGGCATCATCGTGACCACCGTTCCGATGATCGTGGGGTACTTCATCGCCACCAAGGTGTTCAAGATCGATCTGCTGAACTCCCTGGGTTCCATCACCGGCGGCATGACCAGTACTCCCGCTCTGGGAACACTTATCGCGACGGCAGGAACGGACGATGTGGCTGCGGCCTATGCCGTAACATATCCCATAGCCCTGGTTTGCGTCGTAATAACAGCCAAGATACTGGTGCTGCTATAGCCCGTATCGTGAAATGATCCATCATCTGCCCGGTACTGCCGGGCAGATATTGTTTTTTGCAAAAGAACACAAAAACTACACATATTTATTTTATTTCGTGGTATATATAATTAGATCGCAAAAAAACAAGGAGACGGTATGTTCGGATACGTATTGGTTAACAAACCTGAACTGAAGATAAAGGACTTTGATCTGTACCGCAGCTACTACTGCGGCATCTGTCACGCCCTGAAGGAGAACTACGGCCTTACGGGCAGGATGACTCTGAACTACGACATGACATTCCTGGCCATGCTGCTTTCAGACCTCTACGACAAAGAGAACTGTGATTTCGAAACCAGATGCGTTGCCCATCCCGGGAAGAAACATCCCGAGAAGAGAAACGAGTTCAGCACATACTGTGCAGACATGTGTGTTTTCCTCTCATATTTCAAGGGAGTGGACGACTGGAACGATGAACACGGCGTGAGAGGCTGGGCAGGAAAGACCGCCCTTAAGGGAAAGGCTGCAAGAGTCAGAGAGAAGTATCCCGAGAAGTGCGCCTCGATCGAGGAGCATCTGGCTGCACTTTCTGCAGTTGAGAAGGAAGGCCTGCAGCCTATAGACAAATGTGCCAACGCCTTCGGGGAGATCATGGGCGAGATATTCTGCTATGAGGATGACATCTTCAGGGAAGACATGTACAACGTGGGTTTTTTCCTGGGGAAGTTCATATATACCCTGGACGCCTATGAAGACGTGGAAAAGGATATCGAAAAGGGAACATACAATCCCTTCAGGGCGGAGTATGAAGAAGCCGTGAAGACCGGCGAATACGACAGATTCGATGAGAATGTCATGAACATTCTCATGCTGATGATAAGCGAGTGCACGGATGCTTTCGAGAAGCTGCCTCTCATCGAGAATGTGGAGGTGCTCAGGAATATCCTGTACTCGGGGGTATGGGTGAGATTCAAGAACTGTCAGGACAAAAGACAGCAGGAGAGAGCAAAAGGAGGGGTAGAATAACAGATGGATCCCTATAGAGTACTTGGGGTAAGCCCCGATGCTTCGGAAGAAGAGATCAAAAAAGCATACAGAACGCTGAGTCGCAAATATCATCCGGACGCCAACGTGGGAAACCCACGCCAGGCTGAATATGAGGAGCGATTCAAAGAGGTCCAGCAGGCATACAAGGCCATCATGGACGGCAAAGCCAACGCCCAGGAATTCGGTGCGCAGTACCAGTACGATCCCTTTGGATTCGGCGGGCAGCGCGCCTATCAGGAGCAGGCCAATCAGGATGAGCAGTATCTGAGATCGGCCGCCAGCTACATCCAGAGCGGCTATTTCAGGGAGGGTCTGAACGTCCTTAACCAGATACCCAGCGACAAGAGAAGGGGGCTCTGGTATTATTACAGCGCCATGGCCAACTACCGTCTGGGAAACGTGGTAATCGCCAAGGAACACGCAAACATCGCATGCAGCTTCGAACCGTCCAATTTCGCCTACAGGCAGCTCTATTCCGCCATCACCGGAGGAGAGGGAAGGTATCAGCAGCGTTCGGCAATGTACGGAGGCAACCCTTCGATGCAGATGCCCAATTACTGCGCGAAGACCGCCGCAATGATGTTTCTCATGAGCATGTGCTGCGGAGGAGGATACGGACTTCCGCTGATCTGCTGCATATGACAGAACACAGCAAAAAACAGGAGACACTATGAAATACGACTGCATTATTATAGGCTCAGGTCCCGCAGGACTTTCCGCCGCCCTGAACCTTAAACTTCACAACAAGGAATTCATGTGGTTCGGTCAGAGCGACATGAGCCGCAAGGTACGCATATCAGAGAAGATCGCCAACTATCCGGGAGTACCCATGGTATCCGGAACTGAACTGAATGAGATCTTTCAGAAACAGGCTCAGGAGATGGGTATCGGTATAAACGATCAGGTTGTGACCCAGATCTCATACACAGGCAAGGGATTCATGGCCTTGGCAGGGAACGATATCTTCGAGTCAAAGACGATCATACTGGCCACAGGGGCTGTGTCAGCCAAGGGCTTCCCCGGGGAGGACAGGCTTCTGGGAAGCGGAGTGAGCTACTGCGCCACCTGCGACGGTTTCCTCTACAAAGGAAAGACAGTGGCGGCCTTCATCGGAGATCAGAGCTATGAGCACGAGGTGAACTACCTGGCGGGACTGGCTTCCAAGGTCTACTACTTCAAGGGATTCAAGGATGATGCCGAATCCATGCCTGATAACGTTGAGCTTCAGGATAAGCCCATAAAGGAGATCAGAGGCGGGATGAGAGTGGAAGGCATCACCAGGACAGACGGTGAAGAGAGACCGGTGGACGGAGTGTTCATCCTCAGGAACTCCGTGGCGCCCGCCAATCTTTTGCACGGGCTGGAGCTGGACGGACCTCACATCAAAGTTGACAGGCAGTGCAGGACCAATATCAAGGGCTGCTTCGCCTGCGGCGACTGCACCGGAAGACCTTATCAGATCACCAAGGCAGTGGGCGAGGGAAATGTGGCTGCCCATGAGGTGCTGGACCTTCTGTCCGAGATGGAGAAAGAAGAGAAATAGGCCAGACCCCTTGCAATTCGCTGCAGAATTGCGTAAACTGAAAGGGATGAAAGGCGTTCGGTTTCGTCTGTTTTGTTTGTTCTAAAAAGAAAGGCAGGATAAGAAATTGAACGTAAATTGGTTTAAGAATCCGGACAATATCGTGTACGCTGCGCTGGACAGCTGTGCGGACAACTTCGCCAAGGAGACGGGCATACCCAACCTTAAGAATGAGATAATCGCTTTCCGCGATAACCCCACTGCGGAAGGCAAACTCCTCAAGGGTCTCAAGCGCACATCACTGAAACTGCTGATCCCCAACATGGTCTTCGACGAGAAGATCGAGATGGGGGACAATGTTTTCGTCTACATGGGCGAGAACTATGACGCATACTGCATATACTGAGGATCATCGGACCGAGCATATCTGTGCCCAGGAGGCGCGGGTATGCTCTTTTTTTACGTTTTGGGACGTTTTAAAATAGATTTGGTATTATTCCTCACTTTATGGTATAATTTACTGTCTATAGTTACATTTCAAGAAAGGCATAACCGTGAGTGAAACTTTCGTACTGGCTACCCACAATCCGGGCAAGCTCAGAGAATTTGACAAGATAGCAAAACGGCTGGGTTTCATAGTGATCACCAGAGATGAGGCCGGCGTTCCCCACGACTTCGACGTGGTGGAGGACGGCACCACCTTCGAGGAGAATTCATACAAGAAGGCTCATGAGATCATGCTCATGACCGGCATGCCCACCATGGCGGATGATTCCGGACTTTCCGTGGATTCTCTGGACGGAGCCCCCGGTGTGTATTCCGCCAGGTTCGGCGGGGTCGACGGCGATTCCAAAAGGAACTATGAGAAACTTCTGAGCCTCATGGAAGGAATGGAAGGGGATGAGCGCAGAGCTCACTTCACCACTGTCATCACCGTATGTTATCCGGACGGGAGAACGGTGACCGCCAGCGGTCAGTGTTTCGGACACATTGCCTGTGAGCCCCTTGGAGACAAGGGCTTCGGCTACGACCCGGTCTTCATACCGGACGGATATGACGAGACCTTCGGAGTCATGGGGCCTGAGGTAAAGAACAGGATCAGCCACAGAGCGAAGGCCATGGAGCAACTTGAGAAACATCTGGAAGAGGAAAGCAAAAGTTGGAACAGTTTGAATTCAAACACTTTGTAAAACAACTTAAGGAAGCCATAAAGGAAGTCTACCAGTTCTTCGGCGACCCCTATTTCCAGGGATCCGCCGCGGGGATCGCGTATTTCCTTTTCCTCAGCGCATTGCCCATGTTCATCCTTCTGTCGGAACTTATGGGCCTGTTTTCCCTTTCTCTGGACGCCATAGAGAAATGGCTGGATCTGAATCTCTCCGGTGAGGGCATCAACCTGATCAAAGGATTTTTCGACTATTATCCCTCCGGGGTCAACAATGTGATCCTGGCCCTCATTTCGCTTTGGGCCGCATCCAGGGCGGAGTACTTCCTGATGAGGATCATAAACTATACGTTTTTTGACGGAAAGATGCTGGGCAAAGGCTATGTGAGAGAACGGGGCAGAGCTATGCTCATAGTCATTATCGCCATAGCTTCCCTGGCTGTTTCACTGGTGGTTCTGATCTACGGACCCGTGCTTCTGGAGGCATTGTTCGAGAAGAGCGAGATCACAGAAGCCATAGGTACCGTCTGGATGGCCATGAGGTGGCTGGTGGCGCTGGGTCTTTTGTACCTGGTGATATCGGTGCTGTTCTATACGCTGCCTTCTCTGAGGCTTCCTTACAGGCAGGTGATACCGGGAACTCTTGTGACGTCGGTGGGGATCATCCTCGTCAGTGCCATTTACAACTTCTATATGCGGTTCAATGTGAACTACGACATACTTTACGGTTCACTGGCAGGCGCCGTAGGTCTTCTGATCTGGCTCTGGGCCGTAGGCTGGGTGATCCTGATCGGGATAGTATTCAACAGAGTGTGGTGGGCCGTAAGGGATGAGAACAAGGTGCCCATACCCAACGAGGTAATAGACAAGAGAACTCCCACGGGCCTCTTCTGACCGTTAGAAGGGACGCAGGAAGGCGCAAAATATGCGCGTCCGGGCATGGTCTCACCCCTTGAAAAGAACGGCTTCTTATGTTAAAATATCAGTTTGAACGGATGTAGTTTAGATAAGGTCTGACAGGTATGAAAATCAAAAAGGATGAAGGGAAGCTATTTATAATATCGGGGCCCTCCGGAGCAGGCAAGGGCACCATCTGCAACAGGATCATTGAGGAGACAGAACTGGAATTCTCAGTCTCAATGACCACCAGGGCGCCGAGAGAAGGCGAAGTCGACGGAGTCCACTATTATTTCGTGGACGAAGAGACCTTCGTCATGGCCGTTGCTGACGGCGGACTTCTGGAGAACGCAGAGGTCTTCGGCAACAGATACGGTACGCCCAAGGGGCCGGTACTGGAGAAACTCAGCGCCGGAACGGACATCCTTCTGGACATAGACGTTCAGGGAGCACTGCAGATAAGGGAGAACTATCCCGACGGCATCTTCATCTTCCTGGTTCCGCCTTCGATGGGAGAACTCAGAAGGAGACTGGAGAACAGGGGTACTGAGACCAGGGAAAAGATAGAGTTAAGACTGAGCAAGGCCCGCTCTGAAATGGCTTTCGTAGACAGTTACGATTATCTGGTGATAAACGATGATCTGGACGAAGCTGTCGCCA
>JAEEOX010000071.1 GCA_016284485.1 Bacillota bacterium
TGCCTTAAGCTCAGCCTCTCGTAAGATCTCGTCTCTTCTTTCGAGGGTCTTGGCGCATCTTGCAACCTCATCCGGTATCTTAAGCTTCATTTCATCCAGCTTGTCAAGAAGTTCATCCTTCTGAACGATTATCTGTGTGCTGGAAAAACCCTTGGGTTTGCACAATTCGATATACTCGTAGATGTCTTCGATGGCCTGCTCTATTCTCTTGGAACTCATAATTTAATCCTCCGTACGCTTTTTGTATTTTTCATAAATGTCGCTCATAATGCATTTCGGTACAAATGCCGAAATGTCTCCCCCATAGGATGCAATTTCCCTTACGAGACTGGAGCTGACAAATGAGTACTCTATACTGGTGGTGAAAAAGATGGTATCTACATCGGGATACATTTTGTGGTTCGTCTGGGCTATCTGGATCTCGTACTCGAAATCGGTTACGGCTCTCAATCCTCTTACCAGAAAGTCAGCCTTTTCCTGTCTTGCGAAATCCACCAGAAGACCGTCGTAGGTCTCGATCCTGATGTTCGGGATGTCTCCCGTCACTTTTTTTAAAAGTTCAACTCGCTCTTCCACCGTGAAAAGCGGAGTTTTGGAGCTGTTTTTAAGAACTCCTATCACCAATTCGTCGGAAAGCTTCGATGCACGTTTTATAATGTCCAGATGCCCCAGCGTAACCGGGTCGAAACTCCCGGGATAAATTCCTTTTTTCATAGATAATCCCGTTCCTTCATCCGATCCTGCGGATGAAAACATGTTTATTGTTTTTGTATTTTTTTTCCTTAAAGATCTCAAAGCCCAGATCCGGAACGTAGCTCAGATCCGTCAGGTTGGAGGCCTCCACGATTATCCACGTATCATCCTTCACCAAAGGCGAATCCTGCAGTTTTTCCAGAACTCTCTTCTCGTGTTCGTGATTATACGGAGGATCCATGAAAATGAAGTCATATGCCTTCTTTTCACCCTCAAGGACGCTTAATGCCGATACGGCGTCCGAGGAGATCACTCTCGCCCTGTCTGTGAGTCCCGTTGTTCTGAGATTCTCTTTCATTACTTCGATGGATGCCGAGCTGTTGTCCACCATGACAACAGGTCTTGCACCTCTGCTCATGGCTTCGATCCCGATAGCACCGGTCCCTGAGAACAGGTCTATAAAAGAACTTCCTGCGATATAGGGATTTATGACATTGAACAAGGTCTCTTTTGTATTATCCTGTGTGGGCCTTACCGCTTCGCCGGGAACGGCTTTAAGCAATAAATGCCTTTTTTCACCTGCAATTACTCTCATTTTAGTCTATTTAAACCAATAATTCAATAATGTTTTTTTAGATTATCACTGTTCCTTCATACTGTTTTTGATGATCTTATTGATGGCCGCAAAGTCATGAAGGGCTTTCTTACCGATCTTAAAGATCTTCTTCATGTTTATGGAATTGACACCGCCCTGTCTGGGTCTGAAGGTAATGGGAAGGAACTTTACTTTATAGCCTTTCTTGATCAGAAGTACGGAGATTATTACATTTGAAAGGTTGTAATTCTCAGGGATGTATCCGATCTCTTTCTTCAGGCTTTCAGCCTTCATCAGTCTGAAAGGCGTGTTGGCATCGGTAACGGTAACATGGAAGCAGATCCTGCAGACAAGCTTCAGAGTCTTTGTGACAAACACTCTGGAAAAGCCGTCCTGTCTGCCCTTTCTGTGTCCGATGACCATGTCGTAATCATTTCTCATCTGCCAGAAAGCATCAAATTCCGACGGCAGCGTCTGTCCGTCCGAATCAGTCTGGAAAATATAGTCTGCCCCGTTCTTAATGGCGTAATCGTAGCCGAAAAGTATGGTGGCTCCGTGGCCTCCGTTGGGCTTGGTGAGAGGGATCATCTGAGGTCTGCTCTCAGCAAGTTTCTGAAGGATCTCGTAGGTGTCATCCTTGCTTCCGTCGTTAACGATCACAAGTCTTGAATCCTCGCCGTATATTTCAACCACAGGGTACCAGTCGTTAACCACATTTTCAATGTTATCCCTTTCGTTGTACGCGGGAATGATAATATAAAGCTTATCCATTTTTGCATTCTCCTTTTGGGTAAATTCAGTAAAGTCTTTGATTTGTGTCAAAGATCCTTATCGACCAGTCACCTTCATCATAGGTGTAAACCTCTTTGTAGGTGGCGGTAAGTAACTCCTCATTGACATTATATTCTTCGCGGAGCGCTTTGCTCACGATTATATAATCGATGTTTGATTTGTAAATGTAATAATCCAGTTCCTTGGAATCGGTGGCACTGAAGATCCGGTCTATCATTGCGGCTCTGGGGGCCGTCTCATAACCTGCGGACCAGGTGCAGTAGGGATAACTGTAATAGTGAATGATGCCTCCCAGAACGATGTTATTGAGGGCATATGTCCCGTCGAGCACTAGATCGTCAGAATCCAGGTTTTCCTTAAGCCACAGAGTGACTTCGTCATTCATGGAAAATGTAAGGTAGTTCCGATCCTCTCTTGACTGAATGTAAAGCTCCGTGATACCCGTCGCTGTAAGGCAGAAAGTCAGAATTGCCGCCACAAAAGCACTGATCATTCCCGGCTGCCGGAAAAGATTTGATACAAAGTGGGCCGTATACATCGAAACAAGCATTAACGAAATAATCACCCATTTGTGATTGACCGCAATGTCGGGGGTCAGGGAAAGGAAAAATGACAGGGCAAAGGGAACAAGGGAAACAAGGAACATGTATCTTGCAGTTCCCCTCACAAGGATCATTCCGAAGGTGGCAATGACCAGGGTTATTCCGGTCAAAAGGAAAATGTAGGCAATAACACCGAAAACTGTTCTGTTTTCAGCGATAAATCCGAATTCATATTTGGGGCTCACCGCATTTCCGAAGATAAAGAACTTTGACTGAGCCACTGCCATTACAACAGCCATGATGGCAGCGATCAGATAGTCCATTCGGCAAACGGAAAAAGCAGCCATAAAGAAAAGCATAGCCAATGTTGCAATAAGGGCGGAGCCGTGCCAGAAGGCAAGTGCTCCCATAAAAAGTCCCGCACCGATGGCAGTTGCCGGACTCTTTAAAGCAAAGGAATCCTTGGAGAAGAAACACAGCTTCACGTAATCCCACCATTCGGGTTCGTAGCTGATGTTGATCATCTCTTCATACTCTTCCCCGTCTTCTCCTTCATCTTCGTCCCGTTTTCTCTTCTCTTTTACCACCACTCCCTCTTTTTTAAGCACATCCAGATTCTCCCCCATTTCCTTCAGATAAGGAAGGAAGATCAGGATCGCAAGCAAAAGAGCCGTAATACCGAAAGCAAAATGTCGCTGGTTACAGAATACTCTTGTACACCAGAAGCCCCATCCTTCATGGTAATCGGATAAAGTGAAATAGGACGTATTGTTTAATAATGCCTGTATGGGATGACCGCTTCTGTCCTTCGCAAGGAAATCAAAAACAGAAAAAGAACTGCGGAATGTGAACAGCAATCCGCCGATCCAGGCCGTGAGTCTGCATTTAAAGATGTTAACCGTAAGGGTGAACAAAAGAAGGTAAGTGCAGAACAGGTTCATGATGCTGGGAAGATTAAAGGCATGATCTATCCTTAATCCAAGAAACTCCAGATTTCCCACAAGGAATTCGTGCATGAAATGATAACGTATGTCCGCATCACCAAAGTAGGCATATTGTGTGGGGAAATTGTTTCCGTAGGAAAAAGAACGTATCATGCTCAGATGTGCGCCGAAATCAGCCCACACCGAGAGTCCCACGTTCATGTTGCTTCCCGCAACATAAAATGTCTTGTACATGATGATGATGCAGAAGGCCAAAGCTATGCCTGCGTATACGGCGTAAGAAGGATCTCCGTTCCAGAAAAATTCACCCAGCATTTTCAGGTTGATGTTACGGATCTTCTTTGTGTTGAAGCCCACACCGTAAAACATGGTAAAAGCTGCGGCCAGCATTCCGAGAACGATGACATTTCCGTAGATCAGGGGCTTGGGAGCGCTTTTCGAAGCATAAGAAACAATGTACACAAGCCAGGTCACCACAAGGGTTCCGGTAATGTACCAGGCAGGAAGAAGGACATAATAAGCGGGAAGCTTTATCATGCTTCCGTTCTCCCTCTTAACGTATGCCCTTTCGATCAATCTCGGAAAAAAGATCTTGCAGAACATAAACCCTGTAAATATGCAGATAAAAATGTAAAAAATACCAAGCATGCCCAAAATCCCAATCTCTCAGTTTTTTCTTCTCGAAATGATGTAGCGTGGCCGTCCCTTGATCTCATGATAGATGCGTTCAAGATACAGACCTATGATGCCCAGGCAGATCATGATCGCCGAGCCTATGAACAGAATAAGAAGGATTACCGTGGTAAATCCTTCCATGGAAGCTCCCATGAAGTATCTGACCAGTGTCTGTATACCCAGGACTACGGAAAAAGCAAACATCAGAAGTCCCAGACAGATGATCAGTTTTAAAGGTGCCGAAGCATAGGAAGTGATTGATGTTACAGCCAGTCCCACAAGTCTCCCGAAGGTCCATTTGGAAGTGCCTTCCACTCTGTCATGGACTTCAAAGGGAACCTTTCTTCTCTCAAAGCCCACCCAGGCAGACATTCCTCTGAAAAAAGTGATCTTTTCGGGCATCTCCTGCATTGCGGTGACCACGTTACGGTCAAGGAGCTTGAAATCCGATGCGTTACGAAGATCTATGCCTGTCAGTTTGAGAAGCACACCGTAGAACAATTTAGCCATTCCGCGGTAGAACCTGTTTTCGGTCCCTCTGTCGGATTTTACCCCTTCAACCACGTCCACGTCTTCTTCTCTCCAAATCCTGACAAATTCAGGTATGAGTTCCGGCGGATGCTGAAGATCCGAGTCCAGGACCACCACCGCCTCGCCCTTTGTTTCGTCAAGTCCTGCGCAAAGTGCGGCTTCTTTACCGAAGTTTCTGCTGAGTCGCACGCTTCTCACAGCGTGATTTTTGTCGGAAAGTCCTGACAGGATCTCCCAGGAATCATCCTTTGAACCGTCGTCAACCAGCACAAATTCGTAATTTATTTTTGCATTTTTCAAGATGTTTTCGACCGTTTCCACAGACGAAGCGATGTGTTTCCCTTCGTTGTACACGGGCATAACGATCGAGATCAGTGAATTTTCGTTTCTCACCACGAAGCATCCTCTTTTTTAAATTCTGTAAGCTCCTCCATGGAGCATATCTCATCGGCAACCACTCTGTTTGCCTGATTTACGATCATGGCCTCAAAAAGATTTCTGATGCCTCTCGCATTACCGAAATCCTTCCTCTGAAGTTCGTTCATTTCGGAAAGATGGTTCTTGAGATCCTCAAGCATTTCCTTTCCGATGGTAAATCCGTTCTTCTTCGACATTCCTTCCATGATCTGACAGAGCTCATCATCCGAATAATCCGGGAAGGTAATGAAGCGATTGAATCTGGACATAAGACCGGTGTTACTCTTAAGGAATTTCCGCATTTCATCGGTGTATCCCGCCACAATGACCACAAGATCGTTCCTGTGATCCTCCATAAGCTTAACAAGAGTGTCAAGGGCTTCTCCGCCGAAATCATTGGAAGTATTTCCCGCCAGGGCATATGCCTCGTCGATGAACAATACACCTCCGATGCTCTTTTCAACGACTTCCTTTACTTTTAATGCGGTCTGTCCCACATAGCCCGCCACCAGACCCGAGCGATCGGTCTCGGTAACGGTTCCTTTTGACAGTATCCCCAGTTCCCTGTAAATGTTTCCCACTATTCTCGCAACCGTTGTTTTTCCGGTTCCCGGACTTCCGGTAAACACCATGTGGTACGACATTTCGATCTGAGGCAGTTTAAACTCTTCTCTCATCTTTCTGACTTTAATGAGATTGATGAGGGACTTGATCTCTCTTTTAACATCTTCAAGCCCCACAAGGGAATTCAGTTCATCAAGAAGCTCATCAAGCTTTGAATCCCTGATCCTTTCAACGATGTTCTCCGTCTTGTCGGCAGTCTCTTCCCGCTTCGTCTCTTCCACGGGAGCGGTCTTTGCAGAGTCCATTTCGTCAAAGTCATTTACAACCGCACTGGCTACCGGCCGTAACTGCTCCGGAGTGTAGTAGAGATGCAGGATCTTGTATTTTTCAAAATCGCAGTCGGCTGCTTCAAGCTGTGCAGCACTGTCGGCCAGTTCTCCGTGACAGAGTTTCTTAAAGATGTACTTACTGTCAACGCATTGATTTGAATTCTTGTTATTTGTAAGAAAGGTACTGACCTTATCGAAGTAGGTTCCGAGATATCTCGTAGCGACGGGCATACGCCTCTGATCCATGTTGTAAGCAAGACAGAGCATGATGTTTACTATCGCATCAAAGAAAAGCGCAGCCGTTCCGGAACTCTTTTCCATGTCTCTTAAGGACAATAACTGAAAAAGAATGGGAGGTGTACGCTGGAACTTCTCAGCATCCTCCACCAGCTTCCCGTCATTCACGGCGTTTCTGATCAGATCTCCCGCAGTCTCGGAAAGAGCTGCAATAAAAGATTTTTCCCCTTCTGTAAGGGTGTCACAGTACTTTGCAAAACAAACCAAAAGAGATTCCGCATAAATATCAAGTATCTGTCTTGCGGAAGCATGAAGTACCTGCTCCGGTGTTTCCCAATAGCCTTCTCTGCTCAACAGATCGCAAAATTTATGAAGAACCCTGTAATTGTCTTCTGCTATTTTATACAATTGTTTTTGTGAGTAATTTCTATCGGCCATATTTTCTTCTCTTGGTTTAAGATTAACCTATATCGTAACATAATTATTAAAAAATTGGAATACTTCTTTTGCACCGCCCTCATACATTTTTTGAAGGATCCCGTCCAGTTCTTTATCCGAAAGCGAGGCTACCGCTTCATTTGCAGAGTTCATAAGAGATGCATCATTAAAAACATCTCCGAGCTTAAAGTACATTTCGCCGCATTGCCTGATGCCGAAAAGATCCCCTGGACCCCTCATTTTAAGGTCTTCGTTGGCGATCTCGAATCCGTTGTTCGACTTCAGTAGAACATTTAGTCTCTCCTTCGTCTCATCGGACTCTTTTCCGTAGATAAAGATGCAAAACGACTGTTTATCGCCTCTTCCGACCCTTCCCCTCAACTGGTGGAGCTGAGCAAGACCGAAACGCTCCGCATTTTCCACCACCATAACAGTGGCGTTGGGAACGTTCACTCCGACTTCGACTACCGTTGTAGAAACAAGTACGTCGATCCCGCCATTCTTAAAGCTTTCCATGATGTCGTTCTTCTCTTTCGGCTTCATCTTTCCATGGAGTTTTTCTACAACCGGTGAATCACCGAAAAGTGCCTTGAGCCTCTCGCAATAATCGGTTACATTTTCACATTCCGAGTCCTCGTTTTCGTCCACCATGGGACAAATGATGTAGGCCTGTCTTCCCTCTTCAACCTGTTTTTTGATAAAGCTGTAAGCGGAATTTCTGTATCCCTGCCCCACAACACAGTTTTTGATGGGCAGTCTTTCTGCGGGAAGTTCGGTTATCCTCGAAATGTCCATATCTCCGTAAAGCATCATGGCCAAAGTTCTGGGAATGGGTGTGGCGCTCATTACAAGGATATGCGGACGTATTCCTTTTTTGCTCAGTTTTTCTCTTTGTTTTACACCGAATCTGTGCTGCTCATCTGTTATGCAGAGAGCCAGGTTATCAAATACAAGTTTCTCCTGAAACAGAGTGTGGGTTCCGATTACAACGTCCGCTTCATGAGCTTCTATCATTTCATAGGCCTTTTTCTTTTCGGAGGCCTTCATTGATCCCACAAGAAGACAGCATCTGACTCCAAAGGGAGCAAAATCCCTGCTCATGGCTTCAAAATGCTGCTGAGCCAGCACTTCCGTCGGTGCCATGATGGCACCCTGATAACCGGATCTTGCAGTCATCAGAAGAGCAAGCTCCGCAACCACGGTTTTACCTGATCCCACATCTCCCTGTATCAGCCTTGCCATGACATGCCCCGAAAGAAGATCTGTTTTTATCTCATTAAAAACTTTCAGCTGATCTTTTGTAAGACTGTAGGGTAATTGGGAAATGAAGGCATCGCAGCTTCCGTCATCGGTAATGACCGTTTCGCTTTCAATGGTTTCTCTTCCCAGGGACATCTGTCTGATAAAGACCATGAACAGAAAGAACTCCTCAAAAACCAGAGATCTTCTGGCTTCCAGCATGGTCTCCTCACTCTTGGGAAAATGCATTTCTTCTATAGCATGATTCTTTTTTATTACACTGTATTCTTTTCTGATCTTTAAGGGCACAAACTCAGGGAAATCCCCGGTTATGGTGAGAGCCTGTCTGACTGCCTTTCTGACGGCGTTGTTAGTGAGTCCGGCAGTTAAGGGGTAAACAGGTTGTAAAGCCGTCTGAAGCCTGTAATAATCTTCTCTCTTATAAACCTTTGCCTGCTCCATTTGGAGTTTGTTGCCTTTTTTGTTGATCTTTCCTCTTAAAATGAAATGATAGCCCGGTTTCAGCTCATATTTTACAAAAGGCTGGTTAAACCATACACACTCTAAGGTTCCTGAAGGGTCCGTCACCTGACAGGTGAGGATCTTGATCCTTGATGCGTACCTCGGTTCCACCACCTTGGAGATCAGACCGCAAACTACCCCTTCTTCTCCCTCTCTGAGTTCCGAGATAAGCTTCGGATCATTAAATGTGTCGTATCTTGAGGGATAAAAAGTAAGGAGTTCTCCCACACTCCTCACTCCGAGTTTTTCAAACAGCTTTTGTGTTTTATCGCCGATACCCTTTATCTTGGATACCGAATCTGTCAGTTCCATTTGTTTCCCCTTTACTCTGTTTTTGGGATGAGTCACGATTCAATGGGGAGCAGTGAGTCAATGGGGACGGTTCTTTTTGACTCATCGGAGACGAGTCAAAAAGAACCGTCCCCATTGACTCACCCCCATTGACTCTTTTTTCTCTCTTTGCAGTGCCATCGCGATTAATTCTACCACTTTTGTTCTTTTCAGGCAAATCATGATAAAAAAAACGGCTTCCCTTAGGAAACCGTCTTTATCGTTTTTTATTCAACCGAAATGATGTAATAATAGATGGGCTGATCGCCTTCGTGTACTTCAACCTCAACAGCCGGGTACTTCTCTCCGATCCTTGATGCAAGAGCATCTGCCTGATCCTGCGTCATGGTGTCTCCGTAATAGAGGGTGACCAGTTCGGAACTGTCATCGATCATCTGGGAAGCAAGTTCAAAAGCAACATCTTCGATATTGTTTCCGACAGCCTTTATGGTCTTGTCATCCAGGCCCATGATGTCGTTCTGCTTTATATCGAATCCGTCAATGGAAGTGTCTCTTACAGCGTAAGTCAGCTGACCCGTCTTGACCGTCTTTAATGATTCGGTCATGGCTGCCTCGTTCTCTTCCGGCGAATTATCATACATATAGTTGATAAGAGCTGTAATTCCCTGAGGTACCGTCTTTGTGGGGATCACGATAACGTTCTTGTCTGTAGTGAGCATCTTTGCCTGCTGAGCTGCAAGAATGATGTTTCCGTTATTGGGAAGAACGTAAATGTTGTCTGCGTTCACCTTTTCGATGGCATTCATAACGTCATCGGTGGAAGGATTCATTGTCTGACCGCCTTCGATGATCTGATCCACACCGAGTCCCAGAAGGATCTCGTTTAAGCCCGCTCCGATGGAAACAGCTACAAAGCCATCCTTTTTACGGGGTTCCTGAGCTTTGGGAGCCGCTTTTACAGGTTCGGGAGCAGCAGCCTTTTCGATCTTTTCGCTCTTTCCAATCTCATTCGCACCGGAGATGACACGCTCATTGTGTTCTTCTCTCATGTTATCGATCTTCATGTTAGTGAGCTGGCCATACTTGATGGCTCTCGAGAAAGCAGCTCCGGGATCGTTCGTATGAACATGTACCTTGCACAGACCGTCGTCTGCAACGAGTACGACGGAATCGCCGATGGACTCGAGAAAAGCCTTGAAGTTAAGCTCTTCGCCCTTAGGGAATTCCTTTTCAAGCTTGATGATGAATTCGGTACAGTAACCGAATTTGATGTCGGCAGTGGAAATGCTGTCGGAAGCAGCTCCCTTTGCAACCTTTCCCTGACCTTCTTCAGCAGGAACTTCAGCTTCAAAGGGGATGGGATTACCGTTAAAGGAAGCAAAAGCTCCTCTTACCACTTCGAGAAGTCCCGCACCGCCGGAGTCCACAACTCCCGCCTCTTTCAAAACAGGAAGAAGCTCCGGTGTGTAGTCAAGTGCTTCCTGCATCTTGTCAATGATCTTACCGAAGAATTCTTCCATGCTGTCTGTTGTTCCGACAAGCTCCCTTGCCGTCTCGGCGCCTACACGCGCGACGGTAAGGATCGTTCCTTCCTTCGGTTTCATAACAGCCTTATAGGCCGTTTCAACTGCTCTTTCAAATGAGTCTGCCACTATCTCGATAGTGATCTCATCTTTATCCTGAATGATCTTTGTAAATCCGCGAAGAAGCTGTGAAAGGATAACGCCCGAGTTTCCTCTGGCTCCTCTTAAAGAACCGGATGCGATGGCCTTTGACAGTTCCTTCATACCAAATTCCTGTAATGCCGCAACTTCTTTTGCAGCGGACATTATGGTAAGTGTCATGTTTGTTCCGGTGTCTCCGTCGGGAACGGGGAACACGTTCAATTCGTTAATTATCTCCTTCTTGGCCTCAAGGGTTTTAGCCGCGGTCAAAAAAGCCTCCTTCAACATGGAAGCGTTTATAGTATTAGAATTCACCTGATTTTCCTCCTAAGATTGATGGGCATCAATCGATAGCCCTCACGCCTTCTACCAATACGTTAATTTTCTCAACCTTAAGGCCGGAAAATTCTTCAACCTTGTATTTCACGTTGCTGATCAGATTGCTTGCAACGGATGAAATGTTCACACCATAAGAAACGATAATATGCAGATCGATAATGATCTTATTGTCGGCCGTAACCGTAACACCAACCCCATGTTTTAAACTGTCTCTTTTAAGAAGCTTTGCGATCCCGTCCTTTACATTGACGGTAGCCATACCGACAATTCCGAAGCATTCAACTGCGGATGAACCTGCATATTTTGCGATGACATCATTATCAACAGCAACATTACCGAGATTCGTATTCATTGTCCCTGTATTAGCACTCATAAACTTAACCTCCTGTGATGCCTTGTCTTCTTTCATATTGCGCCTTGCGCAGATATAACTTCAGCGTTGAAAGTATACCTTAAAAACCCGAAAAAATAAACCCTTTTGGGGAAACTTGATTATTATTTAATGTTTCGGGAGGCGAATGTAACATTTTTGTAATCAAAGTAAAAAGGAAGTGCCTACACTCAAGACACTTCCCTGATCAGCTTATAATTATTTGATTAAGCGCGTTCTACTTTGCCGGATCTGAGGCAAGAAGTGCAAACATACATCTTCTTGTTACCCTGAGCTGTCTTTACACGAACTGACTTAACATTGGACTTCCACATTTTATTTTCTCTTGCAGATACATGGCTTCTGGAGAAGCTGAGCTGCTTTCCGAAAAGGCCGCCCTTGTTGCAAATAGCACATTTAGCCATTGAATTATACCTCCTATGGTCACATTTCTCTTAATTATTTTCTTAAACCAAGCTTCTCGATCAAAGCACGATAGCCATCAAGGTCAGTCTTCTTGAGGTACTCAAGCATACCGCGTCTCTGACCTACCATCTTCAAAAGACCTCTTCTTGAGTGATGGTCTTTCTGGTTGACTTTGAGATGCTCGTTGAGATCGTTGATCCTGTAAGTAAGGATGGCTACCTGTACTTCGGGAGAACCGGTGTCTCCTTCCTTAAGCTGATACTCTCTGATGATCTCTTCTTTCTTCTCTTTTGTAATCATTTTCTTCTCCTTTTCTTTCATAGACCTCAGACTGAGCCGGGCGCCGGAGTGTCGCCGAACCAAGCCAGAGGCACAAATTATCGATTTATATTATCACGCAAAACGCGTAATGTCAAACTGTTTTTTTTGCGTTTCAGATGCCGTGGAATGCTCTTGCGTCCCGGCAGTCTTTTGCGATCTGGGCCTTGAGGTCCTCAATGCTGGCGAACTTGGCTTCTGGACGGGTCATGCGGACGAACTCGATCTTGATGGACTTGCCGTAAAGCTCCTTGTCAAAGTTGAAGACATGGGTCTCTATGTTCTTCCTGAAAACGCCCACAGTGGGCTTTACGCCCACGTTCGTCACCGAAGGGTATCTGACACCGTTGTACACCAGATACGTGATGTAAACGCCGTTTGGGGGCGTTACCATGGTCTCGTCGATCATTATATTGGACGTGGGGAAGCCGATGGACTTGCCCAGGCGGTTTCCCACCACAACATCGCCTCCGATGGTATAGTTCCTGCCAAGGAATCTGTCGCACTCATCTATGTCCCCGGATCTGATGAGCTCCCGGATCAGGGTGCTGGACACCACCTCTCCGTCCACCATGACAGGCGGCATCTCGTGAAGTGTGAATCCGTACTTCGTGCCAAGTTCCCTGAGGAGAACAGTGTTGCCCGCCGCCTTATGGCCGAATCTGTAGTTGAATCCGCAGAAAACATCCTTCGCCCGGAACTTCTCGCAGAGAAGTTCTCTCACATATTCCTCGGGCTCCATGGTCATTATGTCCTCGGTGAACTCGATGTCGAAGTAATAGTCCACCCCCAGGCTCTCGATCAGGTCCCTCTTCTCGTCGGAATAGATTATGTTCTCCACGTGTTTCGCCCCGGGTATCAGGTTCTTGGGGTGAGTGGAGAATGTGAACACCGCAGACTTCTCGGGGATGCCCTGAGATGTCTTTTTGCGGGCGGTAGCCACCGCTTCCTTTATTATTGCCTGGTGACCCAGGTGGACCCCGTCGAAGTTTCCGAGGGCCAGCGAGGTCGCAGGTATGTCTTTTATCTCTTCAAGTGTAGTGTAGATCTTCATTATTTATCTGTTATTCAGGGGTGTTCCCTGAGGAACACCTTGTCTGCCACCAGTTTGTGATATCTGTCGCTGTGAGCGGCAGTTCCCACGAATATCCGGTCTCCTGCGGGATCGTCATAACATATCCTGTAGGTCCTCAGGAATTCGGAGTGAAGTTTGAGCCCTGCGTGGGATCCTCCGTTACGTTCCCGCTCCTCGCGGTCGTAACGTTCCTCCTCCTCGGAGAGTCTTTCCATCCAGGCCGCCTGCTCAGGTTCCTTGAGGATCCTGCAGTCTCTGTAGTCTATGTGCCAGCCGTCAAAAAACTTTCCTGCGGTCTCTCTTGACACCAGCACCTCCCCCAGTTCTCCCAGAGGATAGTCGATGCCCTTCACGAACCCGGTCAGGGGTTCCGGAATAGTGTCTCCGAATCCCGCGTGCCTCCTTATCATAAGAGGCTCCCTGCTCTCTATGTCGATGAGACCTGCCTCCTGCGCCGCCTCAGCCAGTTCCATGACGGTCACAGCATCCTCCATGGTGAATGCTCCGGAGGCCGTCCTCTTCAGTCCGCTCATGGCAGCTCCGCAGCCCAGAGCCTCTCCGATGTCCCGGACGATGGACCTGATGTAGGTCCCCTTGGAACACCTTATGGTGAGCTTCACCCGGGGAAGCTCCACTCCGTCCACGGATATCTCGTCGATCCAGACCCTGCGGTGCCTCAGCTTCGCCAGCACGTCCTCAGGCATCTCCTCGTCGGAATGCACGTATTCATAGAGGTGCCTTCCGTCTATCCTGACTGCGGAAGCCAGGGGCGGAAGCTGGGAGATCACTCCGGAGAATGAGACCGGAGTTTTTTGCTGAGCGCTGCCTCCGAAAAGAGACTTCACCGCGCCGATCACGTCATCTTCTGTGACGCCTTCGTATCCGGATGTCTCCAGGACCTTACCGGTCACATCCAGACTGTCCGTCCTGATGCCCAAAACAAGGGAAGCCTCATAGGTCTTCAAATCTCTGTCGAGATACTCGTTTATCCTTGAGGCTCTGTTTATCATTACGGGAAGCACGCCCTCCGCCATGGGGTCCAGGGTGCCGGTGTGTCCGATCTTCCTGATCCCGATGATCTGGCGCAGCTTGTATATCACGTCATTGGACGTCATCCCGCCGGGCTTATAGACATTTATTATTCCGTCCTTTACAGGTCCGGTCTTTCCCATTCTAACTCCTTCAGTTACCGAAATACTCCCTGAGGTCATCGGTGATGATCTTCTCCGCTTCGCTGAGACTCATGTACAGCGTGGCTCCTGCGGCTCTCATGTGCCCCCCTCCTCCGTGAAGAGATGCCAGGCGTGACACGTCCGCAAAATACTTGGATCTGTAGGATACTCTGATGACATTGTGTTCCACTTCCCTGAGGAAGACAGAAACCTCCACGCCCTTGACGGATCTCATCTCTCCCACGATCTCGTCGGTCTCGCCGGCTCTGACTCCCATGGAATCCAGTTCTTCTCTGGAAAGTGTGGTCACTGCCCAGCGGCCGTCGCCGGAGACCGTCATCTTGTTGATGGCGTAGGCGGTCACTCTCACCTGCTCCTCACGTTTGCTCTCGTAGAGTTCTGTGGAAGCGCGGCTGAAGTCGCAGCCCCAGCCCGACAGGTCACTCATGATATCCCAGCAGGCCTTGTTGGTATTGGAGTACTGGAACCTGCCCGTATCGGTCACGATGGCAGCATAGAGACACTCTCCGATGTAGCTGTCGGGAACAGCCCCCTCCAGAAGTTTGAGAAGATCGTACATCAGAACTCCGGCAGCAGCAGCGTCGGGATCTATCATGTTCCAGTCACCTATGGGCTCTGCCACCGATGATCCGTGGTGATCCAGCACCAGTTTCACCGGAGCCTTCAGGAACTTCTCCCTGTAGGCCGGGAATCTCTTGAACTCGCCGCAGTCTACAGCCATGGCCACGTCCAGGTCGGTATCGGATATGATATCCGGATCTGACGTGAAGCAGGGTCTGCCCTCCGGATCATCCGTGAGAAACCTGAGGTTTCCCGGCATGTCCTCTTCATAGAGGGCGTAAGCGTTCTTTCCCATCTTCCTTAAGGCCCAGATCAGGGCGCAGCAGGAACCTACGGCGTCTCCGTCGATGCCGATATGGGGGAAAAGCAGGATGTTCTCAGCTTCTGTCAGTCTGTCTCTGAGATTTTTCAAGCTGATCGAGAGTTCAGTCATCGTCTTCTTCCTGCTCGTTGGGATCCACTGCGTGATACTCGTCGAAGGGCAGCGTGGAAAGGATGTCGTCGATGTGCCTGCCGTAGTCCTCGGCGCTGTCGATCCTGAAGATCAGGTCCGGTATGCGCCTGACTTTCAGCGCCTTGGCGATCTCCTTCCTGAAGAGTCCCTTGGCGGAATTCATGCCGCGGAGGACTTCCCGGCGCTGCTCATTCCTGAACTCCTCATCGTTGCTGAAATCCAGGGTGGTCAGGTAAACGTAGGCATAGGAGCCGTCGTTTGTCACGTCGACTCCCGTCACGTTCACGAAATTGTCAGTGATCCTGGGATCCTTGACTCCGTTGATGAGCATCTCACCTATTATTTTTTTGATCTCACCGGCCATGCGGTCGGGTCTGTGATTTTTGGCCATTATGCTCTCTGGACCTCTACCATGCGGAAGCACTCAATGATGTCTCCCTCTTTGACGTCGTTATAGTTCTCGATGCCGACTCCGCACTCATATCCCTGAGCGACTTCCTTGGCGTCGTCCTTGAATCTCTTGAGTGAGCTGATCTTGCCCTCGTGGATGACGATACCATCCCTGACAAGTCTGACTTCGGCATTTCTCAGGACCTTGCCCTCGGTTACGTAGGCGCCCGCGATCGTTCCAACGTTGGGTACCTTGAAGGTGGCTCTGACTTCCACCTTGCCCAGGACTTCTTCCTTGAATTCCGGATCCAGCATACCCTTCATGGCGTCCTGGATCTCGTTGATTATGTCGTAGATGACTCTGTAGAGTCTGATCTGTACGTTCTCGGTGTCCGCAAAAGATGTTACCGCCGTAGTGGGACGTACGTTGAATCCGATGATGATGGATCCTGTGGTGGATGCCAGCATTACGTCGGACTCGTTGATGGTTCCCACTCCTGTGTGGACCACCTTGACCCTTACGTTCTCATTGTTGAGCTTCTCAAGGGAGGATACGATGGCTTCAACGGAACCTGCAACGTCTGCCTTGATGATCAGGTTAAGGTCCTTGACCTCGCCTTCCTGGATCTGGCTGAACAGCTGCTCCAGAGTGGAGGAAGCATTCCTTGCAAGGATCTCTTCTCTCAGCTTCTCTTTCCTGTTCTGAGCGATCTCACGGGCGGTCTTGTCGTCCTTGACCACGTTGAATTCGTCTCCTGCCTCCGGAACGTCGTCCAGACCCAGGATCTCAACTGCTGTTGCAGGACCGGCCTTGGAGATCTTCTTTCCTCTGTAGTCGGTCATGAGCCTGATCTTACCGTAGCAGTTTCCTACTACCACGGACTGGCCTGCCTTCAGGGTGCCGTTATCTACGAGAAGTGTGGCAACGGGACCTCTGGTCTTGTCAAGTCTTGCTTCTACCACCGAACCCTTGGCCAGTCTGTTGGGATTGGCCTTAAGCTCCAGCACCTCAGCCTGAAGGAGAATCATTTCCAGAAGGTTTTCGATTCCGTCACCCTTCTTGGCGGATACCGGGCAGCAGATGGTCTCTCCGCCCCACTCCTCAACGAGGATACCGTGCTCGGAAAGTTCCTGCTTGACTCTGTCGGGGTTGGCACCGGGCTTATCCATCTTGTTGATGGCAACGATGATGGGTACTCCGGCTGCCTTGGCGTGAGATATGGACTCTATGGTCTGAGGCATTACTCCGTCATCCGCGGCTACCACCAGTACGGCGATATCCGTGACGTGTGCGCCTCTGGCACGCATTGCAGTGAACGCTTCGTGTCCCGGGGTATCCAGGAACACTATCTTCTGACCGTTGGAGTAAACTTCGGAAGCACCGATGTGCTGGGTGATACCGCCGGCTTCTCCTATGGCCACGTTGGTCTTTCTGATGGCGTCCAGAAGGGATGTTTTACCGTGGTCTACGTGTCCCATGACGGTAACGAAGGGTGCTCTGGGAACCAGATCTTCTTCCTTGTCCTCGAAGTCTTCGATACCCTCTTCGGGATTCTCTTCCTCGACCTTGGCAACCACCACGCTGATGCCCAGCTCGTCGGCCAGGATCATTACGGTGTCCTCATCCAGGTTCTGGTTGATGTTGGCCATGATGCCCATCTTCATGAGGGCCATGATGACCGTGTTGAGGCTGATGTCAGCCTGCTCGCAGAATCCGCCCACCGTAATGGGAACTGTGACTGCGATGGTTCCGGTGGGAAGATCCTCCATGATGTCCGGCTCTTCCTCCTGGACCTGCTGACGGTACTGGGAGTGCTTCTTGGGCTTCTCGGCCTTCTCCAGGGAACGGAGCTCCATTCCCTTCTTGGATTTCTTTCCGCCTTCCTCCAGCTTGCTGAACTTGTCGTGCTCCTTGTCGCCCCTCTTCTTGTCGGGTTTGCCGGGATATTTCTGGGACTGATTGGCCTGTACAGAGAAATCTCTGACTCTGGGTTTCTTGTCCTGAGGCTGTCTCCTGTCTGCCTGATCCCTGTCCTTATCCTTGCCCTGGGATCTTCCCTCAGCGGCCTTGCCGTTTCCGTCCTTCTTGGAAGGTCTTCTTCCGGACTTCTCGCCGTCCTGAGATCTTCTGGCGCTCTTCTCAGCATCTTTCTGAGCCTTGCGCTCCTCTTCTTTCTTTTTCATCCTCTCGGCAAGGGCTTCCTCCTCCGCCTTTACCTCGGCGGCGGTCTTTATGATCTTGGGCCCGACGAATTCCTTCTTCTTGGGCTTCTCCGCCTCAGCCTTCTTGGGTGCGGGTGCGGGCTCCTTGACCTTTTCAGTTTCCTTGGCCTTGACTTCCTCGGCAGCAGTCTCTGCGGTCTCCTTCACCACTTCGGCTGTCTCCTTTACAGTCTTGGCTTTGGTCTTCTTAGGCTTCTCCTTTGCAGGTTCCTCAGGTGCCTCAGTCTTTTCTTCGACTGCCTCCTTAACGGGTTCTTCTGCCTTGACGGGCTCCGGTGCAGGAGCCTCCTGGGCCTTCTTTTCTTTCTCGGCCGCCTTGGCTCTGGCTTCCTCTTCAGCCTTAGCCTTGGCTTCAGCCTCCGCCTTGGCCCTGGCTTCCTTTGCAGCCTGCTCTTCCGCAGCCTTTCTGAGGGCCTCTTCCTCCTTGGCCTGCTCCGCTCTCTGGGCTTCAAGGGCCTTGTCGGTCACGTCTTTTGACACAGGAACAAGCCCCTTGGGGATCCTTGATGTCCTCCCTTCGAGGTTCTTATTGGGGACTACAGTCCCTACGATCCTGCTTCTGCCCTTTGCAGCGGGCTTGGGTGCCTCAGCCTCTTCGGCTTCCTTAGGCAGCACCTTCTTTGCCTGCTGTGGCTTGGGGATCACGGCGGCCTTTACGGTCACCTTTGGGTCCTTCAAGTCATTGGTGTTCTTCTCTGTCATCAAACGCACCTCCCGTTAGTGTTGTATTATCGATCGCACCTGCGACCGTGTCTGCGAATTCTTTGTCCGTGATGCCGAAAACTCCTGCCCCGTATTTGCCCGTGGCTTTCGCGAGAGCATCACTCTCACCGTATCTTCTGACTTCCACGCCCAGCCTCTCAGCCCTGCGCAAAAGTTTTTCCGCGGAGTTCTCCGCCATGTCCATGGCCACTATAAGCAGCTTCACGGACCCTTTTTCCATCTCGGAAAGACATGTGTTGGTCCCGGTCCTCAGTTTGCCCGCCTTGGCGCAAAATCCCAGGTACGAGAGAACTTTCCTGCTGTAATATGCAGCTCTCTCCTCACCGGTCATGAGTTCCGGATCAGGTCTGGTCTTGGATCTTTTGCTGTTCAATCGGCCCTCCTGAAGTCCATCCTGCGCTTCTTCTGAGCCCTCTTAAGGCACTCGGGGGAGTTCTTGCAAAGATATGCTCCCCTGCCGGCAGCATTTCCCGTCTCATCGTACTCGTAGCACTTGTCCATGGGACGGATCACGTATCTGTCCAGCTCCTCCTTGGGCTTGGATTGGCCGCAGCCGGCACATCTCCTCATTGGAATGGATCTATTCTTCATCTGAAGTTTCCTTTTCAGTTTCCTGAGCCTCTGCCGCCTCGGCGGGAGCTTCTTCCTTCTGCTCGTCATCGCCGAAATACTGGCTGTGGCTCTTGATGTCTATGGTCCAGCCGGATACTCTGGCTGCCAGACGGGCGTTCTGTCCGCCCTTGCCGATGGCCAGTGAAAGCTGGTAATCCGGAACTACGACCTCCGCCTTCTTCTCGTCGGGATCGGGTACTATCACTCTCTCCACCTTGGCGGGGCTCAGAACGTTGGCCACCAGCTCGTCGGTGTCCTCGGACCAGGGAATGATGTCCACCTTCTCACCGTTGAGTTCGTCAACGATAGCCTGGACTCTGGTTCCTCTGGTTCCTACGCATGCTCCTACCGGATCTACGTTCTCATCTTCTGTGTATACTGCCATCTTGGTGCGGGAACCTGCTTCTCTGGCGATGCCCTTGATCACGACTGTGCCGTCCTCGATCTCGGGGACTTCCAGTTCAAACAGTCTCTTCACCAGACCGGGATGGCTCCTGGAAAGGAATACCTGGGGTCCCTTGGCGGTGTCCTTCACGTCCATGACGTAGACCTTGATGCGGTCGTTTACTCTGTATCTCTCGCCGGGCACCTGCTCGTTTCTGGACAGCACGCCCTCAGTGTTTCCAAGGCTCACATATACTGTATCGTTGAATATCCTGCCGATCCTGCCTGTGACGATCTCTCCCTTTCTGGAGACGAAATCGTCGTAGATCATCTTTCTCTCGGCTTCTCTGATCTTCTGCACCACCACCTGCTTGGCAGTCTGAGCAGCGATCCTTCCGAATCCGCTGGGATCCACCTGGAACTCGATGATGTCGCCTACTTCGTATCTGTCATCGATCTCCCTGGCTTCCTCGAGGGTCATCTGTGTATCCTCGTCCTCCAGTTCTTCAACTACTTCCATTCTGAGGAAAGCCAGCATCTCGCCGGTCTCACGGTTGATCTCGACCCTGACGTTCTGCTCTGTGCCGTAGTTTTTCTTGTAAGCCCTGATGATCGCAGCCTCTATAGCTTCGTAAATGACGTCTCTGGGGATGTCCTTTTCCTTCGACAAAGCATCGACGGCTTCGATAAATTCCATGTTCATTGTCTGGTTCTTCCTTTCGTAGTACCTTTTAGTCGAAAATTACTGCAAGATTTACCTTGCTTATGTCTTTCAGTGAAAGTTCTATGCTTATTTCTTTCAGAGCCTGCGGGCTTATCCTGGCCCCGGGCTTCCGGTTCTTTTTCTTGAGGTCTATGACAGTGTCGAAACCCACTCTGTAGTCGGATCCGTCCTGCACAAAAGACGTTAGTATCCCGGTGAAGTTCCTGATGCCGAAGCTTCTGAGATCCAGCCCCTCGTACTCGCCCTCCAGGGGTCCGTACAGGCTGACCTCCACTTCCTTCCCTAGAGAAGCTTCATAGTGCCAGGGCTTCTTAAGTTCCCTGTCAAGCCCCGGGGAGCTCACCATGAGATAGTAGTTTTCCGCGATGGGATCCAGCTTGTCCAGCTCATCCGAGAGGAAAACACTGACCTTCTCGCAGTCATCGGTGGACACGTACTCGCCGTCTGTCCTGTCGATGAATACCTTGAGGTAGCGTTCTCTTCCCTCCTTGGTGAATTCGCAGTCCCAAAGTCTTATGTGGTAGTCCTCGGGAAGTCTCCCTATCAGTTCCTCCACAAGAGTTACTGTTCCGCCTGCCATAAAATACCTCTAATCAACAACTTAGGAGTGGCTTTCGCCACTCCTAAAGCAATAACGTACATTAATAACATGGTCATATTACTATACAAAACCATAAAAATCAAGGGTTTTTTGATATTTAGGCTATTTCTTGACCTCATCGAAGATCTTTTGCATCCTCTCGTCCAGCTTGGCCGATACCTCGGCGCAGGCCTTGAGCTCGATGTTGGTCTTGTCTGAGATCTTACCCTCGTTGTTCTGCTTGTATCTGAGCTGCCTCTCCAGGGAGCCCCAGAAATCCATGGCAACGGTCCTCACCTGGACCTCCACGGGGGTTATGACCTTGCTGTCGATGTGATATACCGGCACGTTGAGTGCCAGGTGCAGACTCCTGTATCCGTTGGGTTTGGGATTCTTGATGTAATCCTTGAGGGACACAAGTTCGATGTCGTCCTGAGACGTAAGCATGTCCGCCACCGCGTAAACATCCTCGATGAAATTGCAGACCACTCTCAGTCCCGCTATGTCTCTGATGTTCTCTCTTGCGGAAGGTACCGAGACCTCACAGCCCAGCCTTCTCAGCTTCTCCTCTATGGATTCCGGAGTCTTCAGTCTCTTGTCTATGTGATGTATGGGGGAATAGTCGTTTCTGACCTCGAAGTCGCTTACGAGTATCTCCAGTCTCGTGTAGACTGTCTGTATGGCGTCATCGTACTCCCGGTGGAAAAGCTTGAAGCCCTCCTGCTCACCGAGAGGTTTGTTGAGGCTCTGATCAGTCCATTTCAAAGTAAAATTCACTTCCTTCCGGATGAAATATGTTTATCTCTTGGTCACCCTGAGGTCCACTCCAAGACCCAGGACGTCCTTAACTATCACGTCACCGATGGCAGGTCTCTCGTCCAGTTCGATCTTGTCCACCAACTCCATGAGCTCCATGATCCTGGTCTTGGGGATGGGGCCGGAGGTCTTGGCAGGCACTCTGAAATCGTAGAGTGTGCTGTCAGTCGCGGGACTTGCGTTCTCCCCGTCAAGGTTGAGCACCGCATCCGCCTTCCGTCTGAGTCTCACCGTGGTGGTGACCACTCTCGAAGGTGTGGTCATCTCGTTCCTTCCGTAGATCCTTCCCTTGGGGCATCCGTTGCCGGTCACCCTGTAGTTCTGATCCGGATACACCTTGAGGTGACATCCTCTGGGACATGATGTACAGATGAATTCATTCTCGCCCATCTTGAAGGCTGCTCCGTCCGGACTGGGCGGCAGGAAGTGCTGGATCTCTCCCTTCTTCCTGTTGTATCTGTATGTGCCGCTCTTCATAAGCTGCTGATTCACCCACATCGTATAGTAGTTGGTGAGCACGTATTCAGCGGCAGATCTTCCCGCAAGCTCCGCTTCCCTGGTGACGTTGTCCACCAGGTCGTGGACGTGAGCCACGTTTCCGCAGGCGAAGAATCCTTCCACGGACGTCTCCATGTTCTCATGGACCACTGTGCCGTTGGACTTCTGATCCACCTTGATGCCGGCCTTCAGTGAAAGCTCGTTCTCAGGGATCAGTCCCACCGAAAGCAGCAGCGTATCGCAGTCGAAGTACATCTCAGTCCCCGGGATGGGCTTCATCTTGTCGTCCACCTTGGAGACCACCACCTGCTGGACGCGGTCTTTGCCCTTGATGTCCGTAACCGTGTGGGAAAGATAGAGAGGAATGTTGAAATCGTTGAGGCACTGGACCACGTTCCTGGCCAGTCCTCCGCAGTAAGGCATGACCTCGACGCAGGCCAGTACCTTGGCTCCCTCCAGAGTCATACGGCGGGCCATGATGAGCCCGATGTCACCGGATCCCAGGATGACTACGCGCTTACCCGGCATATATCCGTCAACGTTGACGTATCTCTGAGCCGCTCCCGCAGTCAGGATACCTGCCGGTCTCATTCCCGGCGTGTTGATGGCTCCTCTGGTACGCTCCCTGCATCCCATGGCAAGTATCACGGATCTGGCCTTCAGTTTCCTGAAACCGGTCTCCCTTCCTACAACCGTCACTGTCTTTAAGGGCTTGCCGTTTCCGTCATCCTCATCGGTACCCAGATCCAGAACCATGGTGTCCAGCATCACCTGGATGCCGGCTTCCTTCACTCTGTCGATGAATCTGGAGGCGTACTCCGGACCTGTCAGTTCCTCGCCGAAATACCTAAGCCCGAAACCGTTGTGGATGCACTGGTTGAGGATCCCTCCCAGTTCCACGTCTCTCTCAACTATAAGTATGTTCTTGAGGCCGCCTGCATGTGCAGCACAGGCCGCAGCCATTCCGGCCGGACCGCCGCCTATAACTATTACGTCATACATCAGCGCACCTCCTTGGTTCTACCCGTAAACATCTCTGAACCGTCTCTGTCCTGAAGGACCTCTTCAACAGTCTTGCCGAAGTCCTCCACGAAAAGTTCGGAGATCCTCGGTCCGCAGAAACCGCCCTGGCATCTTCCCATTCCTGTTCCCGCTCTTCTCTTCACTCCGTCAAGTGATACCGGGGGGATTGGTGCCTCGAAGCAGTCCCTGATCTCCCCTTCGGTTATGGTCTCGCACCTGCAGATCACCCTGCCGTATGCGGGATCTTCCCTGACCAGCTGTTCCTTCTCCTCGTCGGAGAGTTCCTTGAATCTGATGCGGCGGCGTTCCATCTTAAAGTCTTCCTTAGTCTCTGCCTGCATGCCGGCCTTGAAGAGAAGGTCCGTCACATATTCAGCAATTGCAGGCGCTGCGCTGAGACCCGGTGAGCAGATGCCGCAGCAGTCCACGAAACCGGGAGCCGCTTCTTCGATGATGAAATCATCAGCGTCAGTTGTTGCACGGATACCTGCGAAGTTCCTGATGGACTTCCTGAAATCTATGTCCTTCACGGATCTTGTGGCTGTGCTTCTTACGAAGTTCAGACCCTCCGTGGTGTTGGCCGTATCGTCCCATTCCACCGGCTGTGCGTTGGGTCCCACCAGAAGGTTGCCGTGTACAGTGGGTGTAACCAGCACGCCCTTGCCGTTCTCGTTGGGGCACTGGAATATGGTGTGACCCACTCTGGTGCCCTCCGCCTTGTCAAGAAGGAAGTATTCTCCTCTCTTGGACTTCTCGGTGTGCTTCCTCTCAGCCACCATGTCGTGTATCTTAAGGGCATATGTACCTGCGGCGTTCACGATGAAAGGTGCCTCGAAGGTCTCTCCTCCGGCTGTCACCTTCCAGGTCTCGCCGTCTCGTTCGATATTCTCCACGCCGTGACGCAGGAAAAGTTCCGCACCGTTCACCATGGCAGTCTCAGCCAGGGCAAGACAGTATTCCCAGGGGGAAACTATGGCCGATGTGGGCACCAGAAGAGCAGCGGTGACCTCCGGTGCCAGTCCCGGCTCTCTCCTTCTCGCCTCGTCGCCGTCCAGAAGCATAACGCCCTTGACGCCGTTGGATATTCCTCTGGACATGAGTCCCTTGAGAGTCTGCACGTCATCCTCGGTGAATCCCACCACCATGGCGCCGTTTCTCTTGTAGGGCACATCCAGTTTCTCACATATTTCTTCGCAAAGTTCCGAACCCCTCACGTTCAGTTTGGCCATGAGGCTTCCCGGAACCGGGTCGTATCCGCCGTGGATAATGGCGGAATTCGCCTTGGTGGCGCCCAGAGCCACGTCGTTCTCACGCTCCAGGATCCCCACCTTGAGATCATACTTTGACAATTCGAAAGCTGCAGCTGCTCCCACTATTCCGCAGCCGATGACCAGCACATCGAATCTCCTAGCTTCGTTTTCCAATTCCTTCATCTCCGTATCTATTTTTGACCGGATCGTGTTCCGGTCATATTCATTCAATTTATTATAACAGACCCAAGAGATAAATACAAACCGGACAATGAGATATTTTGGACATATAGTTATGATTTATGGATGCGCTCACTCGTAGACCCTGTACAGTTCCCATTTCATCTCGTGCACGAAGTATCTGAGCTCGTAGTCTATGATCCTGTCATCCACTTCAGAGTAGCAGAAGTATACGAAATTCGGGTGCCCCGCGGGAGTTACGGAGTCCACCCTTTTGATCTGGTCCACAGTCACCGTCTTATGGTGGCCGTCCCTGTATCTTATCTTGAATTTGCGGGGCTGAGGCGGCTTCCCCACGTAGGACACGCTGAGCACGTCCACTTCCCTTTCAAGCACTCTCATCTGCTCCTCCAAAAAAGAACATTTGTTCTTTTTTTGATTATAGAATAAAGCCCCGCTGTTGTCAACAGCAGGGCTTCGTGTATACAGAATAAGATTTTTTGCGCATCCCGGCCCGTACCTACAGGTACAGAAGCGAGATCACCGCCGCCATCACCGGAATGGTGACCAGGGACATGAGAGTCGTTATGGCCACTCCCTCCGCCGATAAGACGGAGTTTTTGTTCTCATTGGCGGCTATGGCTGCCACCGCCACCGCCGACGGGAAGGCCGCGCCGAAAGTCAGTATGATCTTTATCTCCGGTATGACCGGAAGCCAGTTCACCAGAAGCAGAGTGACCAGCGGGCAGAGGAGCATCTTTATGAACGACATGCTGAGCAGATGCCTGTTCCCGGCGATCGCCCTGAAGTCGCTCATGCCCAGTTCCATGCCGATGACCAGCATGGAAAGCATGGTGGTGGAATCTCCTATTATGTCGATGGGCTCGATTATGAATGGTGGAAGTTTCAGAGACAGGGCCATTATCACAAGGCCTATGCCCGCAGCTATGGTGTTGGGTCCAAGTATGGTCCTGAGTGCCCTGGTCTTGCTGAATGCTTCGCCGTCTCCGTAGTGCATCCTCACCGTTCCCGGCCCGAAGAGGTACAGCAGCTGTATCACCTGGAAGAAGACCATATAGAACAACACGTCCTCACCGAAGATCGCCAGAGTTATGGGGAAGCCCATGAACCCGTTGTTTATGGATGTGAAGAGCATCATGTACACTCCGCAGTCCTGCTCAGGCGGGATCTTCAGTATCCGCCTGCAGACGATCTCCGCGATCCCCATGAACACCGCAAAATATGCCACGCTCAGTCCCATGGCGGTCAGCACATTTCCCCAGAGTCCCTCACCTATCTCCTTGGACGCCATGGTCGATATTATAAGGCAAGGCGAAGTCACGCTCATGAGAAGCCTGGACAGCACCTTGTCCATCTCGCTGGGAAGGATCCCCCTCTTGTTCAGGAAGAAGCCCAGACCCATGAGTATGAATACTGACGCTACCTTTGAAAGAATTACTCCTATCATCCCCAGTTCAACACTCCCAGATTAACCAAAAGTATGAAGGCTGACAGGAGGATCGCGATCACACCCAGTACCAAGCACGCCTTGGATGCCTTGTCCCTCTCTCTCTTGTAGCTGAACGAAAGAAGTATCAGACCTACGCCGGAGACTCCTCCATACAGCGGAGCCAGGCTCTCTGTCATACCGTTCTTTCTGGTGATCACCCAGATTATCAGCGCCGCGATCAGAAGAAGGAACGCCGCGAAGTACAGGATCTTCTCTCTGCGTGTCGTCTTTTTTCTTTCTGCCTTCTGGGCCTGCATGCGGGCTGCGTTGTCTCTGCGCTCAGCGTAGTGATAATCGCTGTTCTTGCTGTGTTTTTTGCTCATCTTTTGAGGCCTCCATAAATTGCTACCTGTGTATTCTACCACAAAATATCTCGGTTTGGTACAAAAGATTGAAACAAAACCCTCCTTGTGATAGACTATCTGGTGTGCGGGGACGACCCCGCCGCTTCATACAGGAGGAAAAAATGACAGACATCACCATGCGTCTCGACCTTTTGAGGGGCGAGATGATGAAGAATGACATCGATCATTACATGATCCCGTCATCGGATTTCCACGATTCCGAATACGTGGGAGATTACTTCAAGGAAAGAGAATACATGTCCGGGTTCAACGGCTCCGCAGGAACACTCATCGTGTCCATCGACAGCGCAAGGCTGTGGACCGACGGAAGATACTTCCTGCAGGCAGCCGACCAGCTGGAAGGCTCAGGTATCATCCTCATGAAACAGGGTGATCCCGGGGTACCCGACATCGATGAATATCTGGCCCAGACCATGCGCTTCGGTGAGACCCTGGGCTACGACGGACGCACCGTCACCGTGGCCTACGGCGAGAGGCTCCGTAAGAAGCTCAGTTCCAAGGGCATCAAGTTCAGGACAGACATGGATCTGGTGGACAACTTCTGGACAGACAGGCCCGCCCTTCCCTCCAACCCCATCTGGGTCCTGGAGGAGAAGTACGCAGGACACAGCGTCGAGTACAAGCTTCAGGCTTTAAGAGACGCCTACCGTGAAGCAGGCGCAGGAGGAGCGGTCCTCTCCGCTCTGGACGACATAGCATGGCTCTACAATTTCAGGGGAAACGACGTGGCCTACACGCCCGTGGCCCTGGCCTATACCCTGGTCACCGATCAGGAGGCCATAGTCTACATCGCAAAGGAAGCCGTAAGCCCTGAAGTAAAGGCGCACTACGATTCCATCGGAGTCCGTTTCAGACCCTATCAGTCCGTATACGGAGAGGTCTCCAGGATCGACGTTCCCCTTCTGGTGGATCCCGTGAGGTTCAGCGAGACGCTGATGGCCGCCTTGCAGAAGCCAGTCCGG
>JAEEOX010000072.1 GCA_016284485.1 Bacillota bacterium
TTCAGCCTTCCTGACGTCGGTGATCTCTCCTCCCAGCTTGCGTAGCGCTTTGGCGGAGGCGTCTATCTCCTCCCTGTATCCCGGTCCCTTGTAAGAAAGTAGGCTGCCGCCCACCCTGATGAAGGGCAGACAGTACTCCAGAAGGACCGGAAGCGCAGCCACTGCCCGGGAAACGCAGAGGTCGAAGGACTCCCTGAAGTCCGGATCTCTTGCCAGATCCTCGGCTCTGCCGTGGACGAAGGTGACGTTGGTCAGTCCGATGGCATCGGTCTCAGCCTCCACGGCCTTGAGCTTCTTGCCAACAGAATCCACAAGCACCAGTTCTTTGTCAGGGGAATAAACGGCCAGAGGGACACCGGGGAACCCTGCACCCGTGCCTAGATCCAGGATCCTGTTGGCCTCCCTGTATTCTTTCATTTCAACGCAGGCGAGGGAATCCAGCACGTGTTTGTCCCAGAACTCCGCAGGATCGCTTACTCTGGTGAGGTTAAGAGACTTGTTGATCTCAAGGATGCCGTCCCTGTACTTCTCCAGTTTATTTTTCTGCTCTTCTGTGAGGATGTTCTTCATATCTTTGCGGACCTCTCTCTTCTCTTTTTCTCAAGGTAGACCATGAGCACGTTTATGTCGGCAGGGGAGACTCCTGATATTCTGGAGGCCTGTCCGATGCTGAGCGGCCTTACCCTGGAGAGTTTCTGCCTGGCTTCCAGCCTGAGTCCGTCGATGTGCTCGTAATCGATGTCCTCCGGAAGGGCCTTGTTCTCCAGCTTCTTGAAACGTTCGATCTGTTTGAGCTGCTTGGAGATGTAGCCTTCATACTTGATCTCCACCTCCAGCTCCGTTCTCTCGTGATAGGAGAGGGCGGGTCTTCCCTGACCGTCCACCTCTTTCAGGTCGTCGTAGCTTATCTGGGGTCTCTTGAGCATGTCGAAGAGAGATATTTTGCCCTCGGTCCCGGTGGTGCCGTGAGCTTCAAGGAAATCCGAGGCTCTTTCCCTGTCCACATAGGTGTTCATGAGGCGTTCTTTCTCGGCTTCCACGTTGCGCTTCTTTGCAAGTGTCCGCTGATATCTCTCTTCCGACGCCAAGCCGATCCTGTAGGACTTCTCCGTCAGGCGCTGGTCAGCGTTATCCTGTCTCAGGAGCAGCCTGTATTCGGCTCTCGAAGTCATGATCCTGTAAGGCTCGTTGGTTCCCTTGGTCACCAGGTCATCGATGAGGACTCCGATGTACGCTTCATCGCGTCCCAGTATAAAAGGATCGCGGCCTTCTATGGAGAGCACTGCGTTGATGCCGGCCATCAGGCCCTGGCAGGCCGCTTCCTCATATCCCGAGGAGCCGTTGATCTGCCCGGCCATGAACAGTCCGGGGATCTTGCGGTACTCCAGATTCAGCTTGAGTTCCTGGGGGTCGATGCAGTCGTACTCGATGGCGTAGGCAGGGCGCACTATCCTTATGTTCTCCAGTCCGGGGATCGTGGAATAGAAAGCCTGCTGCACGTCCTCCGGCAGAGAACTGGACATTCCCTGGATGTACATCTCATCTGTGTCCAGGCCTTCCGGTTCTATGAACAGCTGATGCCTCTCCTTGTCGGCGAAGCGATTGACCTTATCTTCAATGGAAGGGCAGTATCTGGGGCCGATGCCCTCTATCTGTCCGCCGAAAAGCGCGGATCTGGAGAAGTTTTCTCTGATGATCCGATGTGTCTCCTCGTTGGTATAGCTCAGCCAGCAAAGTCCCTTGTTCTCGCCGATCTCGTCATCCATAAAGGAGAAGGGGACAGGTGGCTCGTCTCCGGCCTGAGGGATCATCTTTTCATAGTCCAGGCTCTGTCCCAGGCATCTGGCGGGGGTCCCCGTCTTGAAACGTCTGAGACTTATCCCCATTTTCCTCAGGTTATCCCCAAGTTGTTCGGAGGGGGCAAGACCGTTGGGACCGCTGGAATATACCGCGTCCCCTATGAATATTTTACCCTTGAGGAAGGTGCCTGTGGCCAGGATAACCGCCTTGGCGCGATACCAGGTGTGCGTCCTGGTCCTGACTCCGCAGGCTCTGCCGTCCTCCACGATGATCTCGGTGACCTCTCCCTGCCTGAGATCCAGGTTTTCCGTGTGCTCCAGGGTCTTTTTCATCTCTGTGTGATAGAGATTCTTGTCGGCCTGGGCACGGAGGGAGTGGACCGCCGGTCCTTTTGCGGTATTCAGCATCCTGACCTGTATGAAGCTTTTGTCGATGTTCACGCCCATCTCGCCGCCCAGGGCGTCCACCTCTCTGACCAGGTGGCCCTTGCCGGTGCCTCCGATGGACGGGTTGCAGGGCATCATGGCGATGGCCTCCAGGTTCATGCTGAACATGAGGGTCCTGTGGCCCATTCGGGCAGCAGCCAGCGCGGCCTCGCAGCCGGCGTGGCCTGAACCGATGACTATGATGTCATATTCTCCCATCAAAATGTTTTCCATACTTCCTACTTACCAAGGCAAAAGCGCTTGAATACTTCATCTATGATGTCGCCTTCGGTCTCCTCGCCGATGATCATGCCAAGGGCGAGGTAGGCGCCGTTCACGTCTATCTCTATGAGTTCCAGGGGTTCGCGGTCCATGGCCTGGGCAAAGGCGTCAGCTATGTAATCCCTGGCTTCGCGCAAAAGATTTTCGTGCCGCACGTTGGTCACGATGGCGCCGGACCCGGTTTCCCCGTTTCCCGTGTATACAATATTTTTTATGCAGTCCCTGAGCTCGCTAAGGCCGGCGTCTTCTCTGGCGGATCCTTCCAGGAACACCGCCCCGGGAAGCATCTCCCTGAGCCTGGCCAGATCTTCTGCGCTCATGGCTTTCAGATCCCCGCCGTCTCTGACTGCATCCTCCTTGTTCAGGAAAACTATGACCCTGCGGCTTTCCAGTTTCTCTGCTATGTCCAGATCCTCCTCGTCCAGGGGTCTGGAAAGATCCAAGGTAAAGATCACCAGGTCGGCCCTGTTGAAAGCGTCCTTGCTGCGCTCAACTCCGATCTTCTCGATCACGTTGTCCGTGTCGCGGATCCCCGCAGTGTCTGTGAGGATCACCGGGATACCGTCCACCGATATGGTCTCCTCGATGGTGTCTCTGGTGGTTCCCGCTATCTCGGTGACTATGGCCCGTTCCTCCCTGAGAAGGGCGTTCAGGAGGGAGGACTTGCCTACGTTGGGCTTTCCTATGATGGATACCCTGAGGCCTTCCCTGAGGATCTTGCCTGTTCCGCAGGTCCCGAGGTATTTTTCAAGCTTGGTCCTGACCTTCTCCAGCCCGCTTTCCAGCTTGCCGTAGGTCAGTTCCTCGATGTCCTCGTCCGGATAGTCGATGTTCACCGCCATGTCCACCAGGATGTCCGTGATGTCGGCCCTGATGGCGCGGATGCCTTTGGAAAAGCTGCCTTCCAGCTGGTCCAGGGCCACCTCGTAGGTCTTGTCCGTCTTTGCCCTGATCAGGTCCATCACAGCTTCCGCCTGGCTCAAGTCCAGCCTGCCGTTTAGGAAGGCTCTCTTGGTGAACTCTCCGGGCTCAGCCGGTCTGGCGCCCCGCGAGATCACCAGTGACAGGATCTTTCTCAGAGAAACAGCGGACCCATGGCACTGGATCTCAACCACGTCCTCGGCGGTGTAGCTGTTGGGGGCTCTGAAGAAGCACACCATGGCCTCGTCCAAGGGGGCCGGCATTGGATCTTTTGCGCCGGAAGGGCAGGGGAAAGAGGTGTTCGTTAAATCATTAACTATCCATCCGTAGTACATCTGCCTGGGCTTGAATTCACAGGCCTGTCCGCCGTTTCGGGGGCGGAAGATCCCCTTGGTTATATTGAGGGCGGCCGGTCCGGAGATCCGGATCACGCCGATCCCGCCCTCGCCCAGTGGCGTTGAGATCGCAGCAATGGTGTCTTCCATATTGTTTCCCTTCAAAAAAGCCTCGCAGTGGACGTCCCAACCGCGAGGCTCTCTTCATTATTTAAGTTCTATGACGACTCTTCTGTAAGGATCTTCTCCCTCGGACCTTGTGGTGACCTTGGGGTGGGACTGAAGAGTTGCATGTATGACCTTTCTCTCATAGGGGTTCATGGGCTCAAGTCTTACCGGCCTTCTGCCCTTGACGACCTTGTTTGCCAGACGGTAGGACAGTGCCTCCAGGGTGCGCTCTCTCTTGGCGCGGTAGTTCTCCGCGTCCACGACCACCCTCGTGTACTTGCTCTGGTCCTTGTTGACCACCAGGCTCGTAAGGTACTGCACCGCATCCAGCGTCTGTCCGCGCTTACCGATGATGGTTCCGGAATCCTTGCCCTGAATGTTCAGGTAGATGGCTTCTTCGCCTGCCTTTCCGGTCACGTCAGCATCCAGCCCCATCTCCTTGATGAGGTCGCGCAAAAAACTGATGGCGGGGTGGTCCTCCAGCACCTGAAGGTTCTCCTCCGGCTCGGGAGCGATGACGGGTTCCTTGGGTTCCCTTGCTGCCGCAGCTGCCATTGCAGTCTTTGAACGGTCACTATGCTCTTTACGGTTATTTCTTTTATTACCGTTTCTCGGTCTTTTCTCTCTTTTTGTCTCTCTAGGCTCCTCTGTATCCTTTCCTTCAGCTGCCATCCTCTCGCGGTACGCAGCATCTCTGGCTCTGGCTTCCTCTATGGGAATGACTAGATCCGGCCTGGTCTGTTTGTGTTCTTCTTCCTTCTTGACCGGTTTCTTCTTTTCTACTCTAACTTTTGCCAGCTTGGAACCTATACCGAAAAATCCCTTTGATGGTTCTTCGAGAACCGTCACCTCGACTTCGTCGATGGTAAGTCTGAGATCGTCCAAAGCGAGTCTTACCGCTTCTTCCGTATCTCGACCGACTTTTTCGGAATAATCCATTTATTTTCCTCCGGTTATTATTTCTTTTTCTTCTTTCTCTTCTCTTCCTTCTCTTCTTCGAGCTGTTTCTTTCTCCACTGATTGAATCTCAGGTTGTAGAAGATCTGGATGACCTGGCTTCCGAACCAGTAAATCGCGAGACCTGCCGGATATGTTCTTGCGAACCAAAGGATCATGATGGGGAAGAAGTATTTCATCATCTTCGTCATCATATTGCCCTGTTTTGCGTTGCCTGCTCCTGCCGTCATCTGACTCTGCAGCTGCTGCTGGCTGGAGCTCATGGAATATGAAATGAATGTGGCTGCGCCTGCTGCGATGGGCAGGATCCACTTGTCAGGCTGCGCAAGGTCGGGGATCCACAGGAAACTCTCGTGAATGGCGTAAAGCATGTTCTCATCCGTCATGTAGGACATGGGATTTCTGAACAGTGCGAACAATCCCATGATAACGATCATCTGGATGACCATGGGAAGGCATCCGCCGTACATGGATGCGCCTTCTGCTCTGTACAGCTCCTGGACCTTCTGGCTGTACAGTTCTCTGTCTTTTCCGTACTTCTGCTGAAGTTCCTGGATCTTGGGCTGAAGCTTTGACATCTTCATGCTGGATTTCATGGACTTCGCATAAACGGGATACAGGCAAGCCTTAACGATCACCGTGATGATGAGGACGGCTATTCCGTAATTACCGACGAGGTTATACAGAAAGGTCAGTAGTACACCCAAAGGTTGTGCTAAAAATCTCATTGATTTCCTCCGTTTGCGTCAAGGCACCGGATCATATCCCCCCGGGTTCCAGGGGTGGCACCTTAAAATTCGTTTTATTCCCAGATAGCTTCCCTTTATGGCGCCGTATTTCTCCACCGCCTGTATGAAATATGTGGAACAGGTGGGCGTGAAACGGCAGGTAGGCGGGAATAGAGGAGATATGAACTTTTGATAACCTCTGATCAAGAGTATGATTATCTTCTTCATATCTTTTGTGTCAGGCAAGAAGCTTGGCTCTCCTGAGAGCATCCTCCATGGAACGCTTAACCTCTGAGCAAACTCTGTCCTGGATAGTGGTCCTGGCTATGAAGATCAGGTCGTAACCCTCCGGCATGCGGCTTTTAAGCTGCCGGAAGCTTTCCCTCATAAGACGTCTGGCCCTGTTCCTCGTAACGCTGTTTCCCACTTTCTTACTGGCGAGAAAACATGTCCTTGTGATTCCTGAACCGTTTTTTAGGTAAAATATCACCACGTATTTAGACCCGGTGGACTTTCCTTTATTATATACGGCGTCAAAATCCGATTTTTTCCTCAGGACGTCTTCTCTAAGCATGGCAAATTAAGCGGAAAGTCTCTTTCTGCCTTTCTGTCTTCTTCTCTTGAGAACGTTTCTTCCGTTCTTGGTGGACATTCTCTTTCTGAATCCGTGCTCCACCATTCTCTGCCTCTTCTTGGGCTGGTAAGTCATTTTCATGGTCTGTAGTCTCCTTTCTGAATAATTTCGTGCCGATCTGAATTTCAAACGACACATAGACTAAAGTATTATATTAGAAAACACCGCGCTTGTCAACGCGTCAGCCGCAAAAATCCATTTTAAAAATGTAAGTTTTCCACAATGTTATCCCTTGCCTGTGGAAAACTTTTTATGTATAATGATATTACTTAAATTATTGCTTGGGGGATAAAATGAAAAACTATGATGATGTCTGGGAAGCCGCGCTTTCCATGATCAGAGAGCAGGTCACTGAGGTAATGTACAAGACCTGGTTCCTGGATCATCTTAATGTTGAAGAAATCAATACCGAACTCCGGATAATATACATGGGTTTCAAGACTTCTCTTGATCCCGATCTTTTTTCGGGCGTGATCAACGACCGCTATCTGCCCCTTCTTCAGGAAGTATTCAAGGAAATTCTGGGAAAAGAATATC
>JAEEOX010000073.1 GCA_016284485.1 Bacillota bacterium
CAGGTTGTAGAAGCGCTTGGTGAATTCGATTACGTCTCCCGAGGCTCCGCAGCCGAAACAGGTGAATATCTGCTTCTGCTCCGAAACAATAAAAGAAGGGGTCTTTTCGTTATGAAAGGGACAGATCCCCTTATAGTTGGAACCTGCTCTCTTCAAAGGAACGACCCTCGAGATAACGTCTACTATGTTCAATTGGTCCTTAAGCTCCTCTGCGCTTACACCAGAGGTTCTCTGAGCCATATTGTTTCCCCCAAAAATACATTTCTGCTATTCTCTACCCCTTAAAGCCCCTATTTCCTTTTTTAAAAAATAAAAAAGGTGGAAATTATTTCCACCCTATGGGAACGAATAATTCGTCGTATTTGGTAAGAGCGAACCGGTCCGTCATTCCGGCCACATAATCCTTGGCGGCCTCCCTGACGCCGTCCCTCTCCGCGATCTCTCTCAGATCGGAGGGAAGCCGGTCGATATCCTCTGAGTAGTATTCGTAGAGCGCAGCGATCACCGTCTCCACCTTGGCCAGATCCTCGTCTCTCTTTACGATGGGGCTCTGGTAGACACGTTCGAACATGAAGCGTCTCAGATCGTTCATCTCCTCCCTGAATTCAGGGCTCTGGCAGATCTGGTCCTTGCCGTCGCTGTTTCTGATGGTGTCCATGACCAGAGCATTGATCCTGTTCCTGTGGGAACGTCCGAAAAGCTCTATGGACGCTCTGGGAAGATCATCGAAGCTTATGACTCCTGATCTCAGCGCGTCATCGATATCGTGGTTTATGTAGGCGATCCGGTCTGCGAGATGTACTATCTGGCCCTCCAGCGTAAAGGGTATGTCAGGTCCCGTGTGGTTCACGATGCCGTCTCTCACCTCCATGGTGAGGTTCATGCCCTGTCCCTGTCTGTGGCGATTATCCTCCAGCACATCCACCACTCTCAGGCTCTGCACGTTGTGGCTGAAGCCTCCGGGATGGATCCTGTTCAAAACATCCTCGCCGTTGTGTCCGAAGGGTGTGTGCCCCAGATCGTGGCCCAGAGCTATGGCCTCCGTCAGATCCTCGTTGTAGTTCAGGGCTCTGGCGATGGTCCTGGCTATCTGACTCACCTCCAGGGTATGGGTCAGTCTGGTCCTGAAGTGATCTCCTTCAGGGGCAAGGAAGACCTGAGTCTTGTGCATCAGCCTTCTGAAGGCCTTGGAATGGATGATCCTGTCCCTGTCCCTCTGAAAGTCGGTCCTCACCACGTCCTTTTCTTCGGGATACTGTCTGCCTCTGGAATATACGGACTTGCAGGCCCTCTCATCAAGGATCTCAAGTTCTCTTTTTTCCACGTCTTCTCTCAGTATCATATTACTTTCCCGTGGAGCCGAAGCCGCCGCCTCCCCTTTCGGTATCGTTTACGCTGTCCACAGTAACGAATTCCGCTCTTTCATACCTGGTAAACACTGCCTGAGCTATGCGGTCACCGTCGTAGATGGTATAGGGCTCGCTTCCCAGGTTTACCATGGGAACGTTCCATTCACCTCTGTAATCGGAATCCACTGTGCCCACTCCGTTTATCATGGTGATACCGTGCTTGATGGAAAGGCCGGATCTGGCCCTTATCTGGGCCTCCACACCGTCCGGAAGCTCGATCTTAAGTCCTGTGGGTATAAGCCTCCTCTCACCCGGCATGAGGGTGATGGGCTCGTCGAGACAGGCCTTGAGATCCGCTCCGGCTGAACCTTCTGTCTGATAAACGGGTACGTTTCCGCTTTTTGAAGTCACTCTGATGATGATCTTGTCCATTATTATTTCCTGTCTCCGCAGCCGTCGACTCCGCAGGAGCTGCAGTCGTGGTCGCAGTTGGCTGACGATAAGAAGCCATCATGCTTCTTCGGATTATCTGCAGCAAGACATGCTTCCACAATGGAATCCAGCTCCGGTCTGTCCACTTCCTCAATGGTGCCCTCGTCCATGGCCTTGGCGATAGCCATATCCATGGGAAGCTCGCTGACCTCAGTGATACCATAGAGAGCGGCGATGTCCTTCACCTTTGAGCCGCCGAAAAGATGATGTTTTGCACCGCATTCGGGGCAGATGAACGTGCCCATGTTCTCAACGATGCCGATGATGGGAATATCCATCATCTGAGCCATCTTGACGGCCTTCTGTACGATCATTGATACCAGCTGCTGCGGGCTGGTGACGATGATGATACCGTCCAGCGGCAGGCTCTGGAAAACCGTGAGTGCCACGTCGCCGGTTCCCGGAGGCATGTCCACATACATTACGTCTATTTCATCCCAGATAACGTTGTTCCAGAACTGATCGATAACACCTGAAAGCAGAGGTCCTCTCCATACCACCGGGTCAGTCTCGTTCTCCAGAAGAGAGTTGACGCTCATGATCTTGATCCCGCCCTTGGATTCAACGGGCCAGATCTCCTCTTCTGTTCCGAACGCTTTCTCAGTGATGCCGAAAGACTGGGGAATGGACGGTCCCGTAAGGTCTGCGTCCATTACTGCCACCTTATAACCCTTCTTCATGGTGGCTGCAGCCAGCATGGATGTGACGGAGGATTTGCCTACTCCGCCCTTTCCGCTTATAACACCGATCAGTTTCTTGACGTTTGATCTGTCATTCATTTGATTCACCTTCCTAAAACTTTATTGATATTTGATCTCCCGGTCAGAATCCGGGGGCTGTATCCGTTACAACGTACACATCTATGGAGTCCGCAGGGTCGCTTGAGAACTGAGCTGACATCACAAAATACGTGTCCGGCATGTTTTCTGAACTGAAATTCTTGTAGAACGTGGCTTCGCTCATGGCCGAGTCCGAATTGCTCTTGAGCCACTCCACAACATTGTATATGTCGGCCTGGTCAGTGAAAAACAGGCTGCTTATGCTGTTTCCGGATGACTTTGAAAGTTCTATTCCCTTGATGTTTCCGGACTTCGAAGTGACCTCGTTCACAAGCCCCTGATCAGTCATGTAAGGCTCCGGCTCCTCCGGATCAGTTTCTGCAGTCCCGTTGTTTGTGATCTCAGTTCTTTCGTCGGACCCTTCGGTATCTTTAGTGTCGACGTCCGCAGGTGTTTTCTCATCAGTGATCTCCGTGTCATTCACCGCGATCTCCTGATCCTGACTGCCCGCGGCCATGTTCTTGATGTCGTCCCATTTGGTGACGCCTATTATGCCCACGAACAGAATGATACAGGCGGCAATTGTGCCAATGTATCTGAACTTTCTCCTGCGGGCGGCTTCCCTTCTCTTTTCTTCAGTTCTCACTTTTCCGTACTTTTCGTAGACAGCATCTACGAATTCCTTATCTGTCTTCATTTCTTTCCCCTTTTCTCAGACTCAATATACCTCGTCGCTGCCCGATTCAAGCAGCACTCTCAAACTTTTCTTTCCCCTCTGTATCAGGTTCTCCACCTGTTTGCGGTCCTTCTCCATGACCTGACCGATCTCAGCGTAGGACAGTCCCTCGAAATATCTTAATTTCAGGGCCTCACCGTACTCAGGTCTCAGGTTCTGCAGGGCGTCCAGAAGTTCCGCGGCGTCTTCCTTCTTAAGGAGCTCCGCCTCCGGGTCGCCTTCAACCGAATCCAGCATTACCAGATCCTCCCTGCTCTTTCTCATCAGAAGCTCCATCTCTTCTTCAGATGAGATGTCTCCTGCACCGTTGAGCAGCGTGAGTTTGCTGTTCTTCCTGATGAAATCTATGGCCTTGTTCCTTCCTATGGCAAAGAGATAGGTCTTCTCCGACGACTGCTCTCTGAACCTGTCGGGATGGAGCAGTATCTCCACAAAAACATCCTCTGCCAGATCCTCGGCGGTGTCCAGATCCTTCACATACCTGTAGATGAAGTATATGAGTTTCTCTCTGTAAAGGACCACCAGTTCTTCAATTTTTTCTCTTGGTATACCGGTTCTCATTTCTTCTCTCTTTTTGTCGGCCGGGAACCTCCCGTCACTCACTGAGCGCGGCAGATTTTTCCCTCTCCTCCGTTACCTTGTCCAGATACTGGACCCAGTAGACCGCAGCCGTTCTGTCGGGCTCCGGCATCATGTAGTAAAGCACTCTTCCCGAGTAGAGGGACACGTGGTCTCTCACGCTGGCGGGAAAAGCCGTTATTACCTTTGTGCTCTCAGTGAATTCCAGCGGCTTGCCGAACACTTCACCCTTGAATGTGATGCTGTCGCGATCCACATGGAAGTGTCCCTTCCCTGCGTCCTTGACCAGCAGTCCATCCTCCCCGGGAGTGGCCACGGTGACCTTACTGTCGATTAGCACAGACGTGTCTATGGTATCCTGCTCCCACTGGTACCAGGCGTTGATATGGTCGAACACCGGACCGTGGAGCACGTACCTGTTGTCCAGCCTCCACTCCGTTCCGCAGGCCTCGCACTTAAGGATGTCTCCGGAGGAGCTCATCCTGAAAGTCTCTCCGCATACGGGACACTTGTAGAGGATGCCCTGAAGCCCCTCAGCAGGTGTTTTGCACCTGTATTCCACATCGGTTAGGATCTTATCCTCATCGTGATAAAGCGCCTCCGAGATGGCCTGACTGATCTGATCCTTGGACAGGTTCTTAAGGTCTTCCTTGGCGAAAAGCTTCCCGCCGTGGACCACCACCTTGCCGGGTCTGAACTTCAGTCCCGCCCACTTGGGCACTGACTTGTAGGCGCCGTCCTGGGTGAGCCAGTAGACGTCCACGCCCAGCTTCTTCACCAGCTCCGCCGTACCCTCCGTGACCTTCACGGACAGGCCCGAGCATGTCAGTCTGCCCTCAGGATAGAGGACTATGATCTGGCCTGCGTCTCTGGCCCTCATGATGGAGATGATGGTGCTCACATCGGCGCAAAACATCTTCTTCGTGATGGCGTGGCTCAGATCGATGAATCGTCTGGTGATCTTGTTGGTAGTGAAGTGATGGCTTCCCACGAATGTCACAACGTTGGGGCGAAGCTCGACTCCCGCGAAGAGGAAGTCCAGATTGGAGTTGTGGGTCGACAGCACCAGCGCCGGTCCCCCGTTTTTGATGAGGTCTTCCAGTCCCGTTCTGTCAAAAACGGTCCTGAGCTTAAGTTTGAGGAAGAGTCTTACGATGACTCCCACAAGCAGCCAGTACAGAAATCTGTTGGCTGGCACGTATTTCTTTTTCTCACTCACAGTTGACCTTCCTGAATTCCGGTTTACGTTCCCGTTCGATCCTGGCTTGCTCCTCAGGAGTGCGCTCCAGCTCTGTTCTGAGCCTTACCAGCCTCCTGGTGAGCTTGTTTACATCGTAGATCCTCTGCGTGACGGTGTAGGTGTTCTCCTCCTTGTA
>JAEEOX010000074.1 GCA_016284485.1 Bacillota bacterium
AGGTCATGGTAAGCCGAAAAGCGGATGAAGACCTGCGAATCTCCGGAGTGCCTGAAGTGAGCTTTAAGGCATCTATTAAGGGAGGCGGCATCATCAGCGTGATGCTGGCTGATCTCGGAGAGGAGAGAAGACTCATTTCTGAGGAGCGGGAAGAAAAGGGCGAGATCTTCACCTTCATGTTAGAGGAAGAACCATCTAAATATGAGGTGCTGACAAGAGCCCATATGAACCTGCAGAACCGCTCGGGAGGTTTTTGCAAAGAGGAGATCAAACGCGGAGAAATGTACGAACTGAACTTCGTCATGGAACCGGTGGATCATATAGTGAAGGCTGGCCACGAGATAGGGTTGATCATTTTCGGATCAGACGTGGAACAGACTTTGAGACCCTTTGAGGTCGCTCATATAGAGGTGGATCTTGAAAGCCTGAAGGTGAAGGTGCCTCTGGCTTGGGAGGTCTGACTTAGTGAAAAGGAGGCCAGATAATATGGCAAAGGTTGAATCAAGAAAAAAACGCGTAATGCCCAGGGATGTTTTCCCTTACAAGTGGGATGTCATAGAGAACGAGTGGGTCACCATGTCCGATGGCTGCAGGCTGTCCGCCAGGATCTGGAGACCTCAGACGGATGAGCCGCTGCCGGCCATCTTTGAGACACAGCCCTACAGAAAGCGCGACGGCATGAGGGGAAGAGATGAACCCATGTACGGATTTTTTGCGGGAATGGGCTACAACGTGGTCAGGGTGGACATGAGAGGAGCCGGAGAGTCCGACGGCTGCTTCTACGATGAGTATCTAAAGCAGGAGCAGGACGACGCCATCGACGCCATCAACTGGATCGCCTCCCAGCCCTGGTGCGACGGAAACGTAGGCATGATGGGCAAGTCCTGGAGCGGTTTCAACTCCCTTCAGGTGGCGGCCAGAAGGCCGGAGCCCCTGAAGGCTATAATCTGCGTGGGCTTCGTGGATGACAGATACATCCAGGACATTCACTACAAGGGCGGCTGCCTTTTGAACGATAATTTCTGGTGGGGCAACATCATGGAAGCATACATGTGCCGTCCCATCGATAAGGATATAAAGCCGGACACCTGGTATGAGGAGTCCCTGAAGAGGCTTGAAGAGATGCCTCTCTGGCCGGCACTCTGGCTGGAGCACCAGGTGAAGGACGATTATTGGAGACACGGATCCGTAAACGTGAACTATGACGATATCCAGGTGCCGGTCTTTGCGCTGGATGGCTGGGCAGATTCCTATACCAACAGCGTGCTGACCCTCATGGAGGGACTGAAAGTTCCAAGAAAAGCCATGATAGGGCCCTGGGCTCACGTCTTTGCTCACGATGGTGCGCCTCAGCCTGCCATAGACTTCCTGGGTGAAGCTACCAGGTGGTGGGACAAGTGGCTAAAGGGCAGAGACAATGACTGCCTGAATTGCCCAATGGTTCAGGTTTGGCTGGAGGACAGCATGAGGCCCGAAACGGTGCATCCGGTTTCCTACGGACGCTGGGTAGGCTTGGATTCATGGCCATCCATAGACGTAGCCATGAAGCCCATGGGACTCACCTACGGCAGGATATTGAGGGATGTGATCAGGGGTCGTCAGCCTGAGATTGCGGATCTATCGACTCTTCCAAATCACGGCCTTTTGGCCAACGAGTGGATGGGCGCCGGAGTTCCCGGCGAAAGCCCTGCGGACACCAGAGTGGATGACGGAATGGCCATGGTCTTCGATAGCGATGTGCTGGATGAAGACCTGGAGATCCTGGGCTATCCCACCTTTGAGGTGGAGTTCACCTGCGACAAGCCTAAAGCGTTCCTCTTCGCCCAGATTTCGGATGTTTTCCCAGATGGAGCTTCCACCAGAGTCTCCTACGGACTCATGAATCTGACCCACCTGGAGGGCCACGATAGGGTGAACCTTCTCGAGCCCGACAAAAAATACAAGGCCAAGGTGGAACTTGACGTCTGCGGTCATAATTTCCCCAAGGGACACCGCATCCGCCTGTCCTTAGCCAATTCCTACTGGCCCATGATCTGGCCAAGCCCTGAACTGGCAACTCTCAAACTGGATCTGAGCACAGCAAGCCTTGACCTTCCTGTATTCATGGGAAGGGATTGCCGGGGACCTATGCCTGAAGCCAGATGCGCTCCGCTTACGCCCATCACGGTGCTTTCTGAGGGTCATGTGGACAGGGAGATCACCTATGATCTGGTAAATGACACCTGGACTTCCATTACAGACGGAGTAGGAGGAGTATTCGGAGAGGGAGTTTATCGTTTCGACGATATCGGAACCGTGGTAGAGCATAACTTAAGAAGAGAGCTCACCTTATCAAACAGAGATCCTCTGAGCGCTAAGTACCGCATAGTTCAGAAGATGAGAAACGGCCGCCCCGGCTGGCTCATCGACTGCGATATAGATCTGGTACAGACTTCCGACATGGACAACTTCTACATCACGGGTACTATGAAGGC
>JAEEOX010000011.1 GCA_016284485.1 Bacillota bacterium
TTTCCCCCTTCCCTGCTGTATTCCTCCTCTGCGGTGGCCACGTTATAGAAGCTTTCCGCCCTCAGGAAATATCCCCACTGTGCCCTCCTGCTGCCCCTGGAAAGTGTCAGAGCGCTGCAGAGATCCGAATGAGAGTCATAGGTGGAGAATCTGTAGTTCCTGGTGCCCCCTTCCGGATTGAATCCGTACTGCACGGCTATGGCCTCCAGTAACGTGGATTTTCCTGAACCGTTCTCCCCCACAAAAAACGTGACCGGACGCTTGAACTCCAGTTCATCCAGTTCAGACAGCGCAGGAATGTTCCTGAGATAGCTGTCGCGGCCAATCTTTGACCAGTCTATTCTTAATCCATGTATTATCAGATCAGTTTTTGCGTTCATAATTTCATTCTGAGCCGGGCAAATGTGCCGGTTTTTTTGCTCTCTAGGTACATTATATCGCAAAAAAACATTTTTCAGTACAAAAAATGGTATAACGCATCTGTATAATTATCAGGACGCGGACAGACTGGTATTCGACCTGGAGGATCTTGAATACATGTCCTCCGCAGGTCTCAGAGTCATCCACGCCACCCAGAAGTACATGTCCAAAAAAGGCGGCATGAAGGTCCGCAACCTGAACGATGTCGTCTCTGAGATCTTCGATATAACCGGATTCAGCGACATACTTGACATAGAATGAGTTTTTTGCAGACAAAAAATAAAAGAAGGCAGACCCGCGGGTCTGCCTTTTAGTTTAATCGACTATCTCTATTCTGCCCTCCACGTGAGCGTCCAGTCCCGGGTGGGTAGTGAAATACTCCTCGATGATGTTGTTCACGCTGGTAGCCACTACTCTTGGCTTGAAGTTCTGTTTGACCTCTTCAATGGGAACTCCCAGGAACTCATCGAAGTTTGTGTAATGATAGTTCTGGAGACCGATCTTGAAACGGTCGTCGTCCTTGATGGGCTTGCCGTTGAATGTCAGTTCCTCGATCTTGTGCTTGGATTTGGAGTACTTGATGTGCACTCCCCTGGAGAACTGATAGAACTCTGTCTCTCCAGTCCATGCTTCATCTCTTAGGATGAACTGGATCATCCTGCGGAACTGTTCGCCGGTGACCTCCACCATCCAGAGCACGTCGTCGAAGGGAGTGTTTTCCAGCATCTCCTGATACTCCACGATGGGACCCATGGCCTGCTTACGGATGGCTCCTGAGCCGAACATCATGATATCGTAGGACGCATCATCCACCATGACGTCAGCGTAGAGGTTGCCCATCTCCGTCTCCTGCTCTCTTCTGGGATGAGTCAGTTCTCTCTCGAACCTGGTGACCACCCTCTTGTACTTCTGATCGGTCACACCCTTGTACTGATCCAGGAGTCCCTGCATCACGTGATCGTTCTCCGCAGCATCCTCATCGATGGGTACACACTTCCAGGTCCAGTTCTCGATCTTCCGGTTCACCTTGTCATAATTGATGTCGAATCTTCCGATGAAATCGGTACCGGTGAAGGCCTGGACGATGGGAATGCCGTTTACGATGGTAGGCTCCTCCATATACGTGTGAGAATGTCCTCCGATGATGAAGTCCACTCCGAAATGCTTGTCCAGTTCCTTGGCAAGCTGTATGTCGTTCTCGTAGCCTATGTGTGTCATCAGTACGGTGATGTCCGTGTCCGTGGTCCTGTAGTTGTCACAGATCACTCCGATCTCCTTGGCCGCCCTCTTCATGTTGACGTAGGAGCCTACTATCTTCTCGGACTTGGTGGTGGAGAGGACCTCCTGGGTAAGGATCCCTATGAAAAGGATCTTGACTCCGTCCACCGTTACGTTGATATACGGCGAAAAAAGCCTTTTGTTGTTCACCGTCACGAAAAGGTCAGTATTGATGATCGGGAAATCCGCGCACTTCTCCAGGAACAGCAGATGCGCAAGACCATAGTCCACCTCGTGGTTCCCCAGAGAAACCACGTCCGGTTTGGTCAGGTTGATCATGTCTATGGTGGACAGACCCAGATACTCTGAATCGATTATGGATCCTCTGAACATGTCCCCCGCTATGACGTATAAGGTGTTCGGATTTGAATTCCTGACACTCTTCAGGTAACCGGAAAGTCTGGGAAGACCGCCGGTCTCCTTGCCGTCTACCATCTCAGGGAGCCAGTCTCCGTGCATATCATTGGAGTGAAGTAATGTTATGTGCGACATGATGACCTCCTTATCTGTAACTCTTAGAGCACTGTTTCACTTATCGTTTGGGTTTATTATATCGCATCTGAGCGCCAAATACAAAAGATATATGACAAAACCCTCACGGTGAGCCATGAGGGTCCCCTATCCGTTGCCGGTTATTTTTCTTTTCTGAAGGTGAGAAGGAACGCTCCCCTTACCTGCACTGATGTTGCCATATAGTCATATGTCACAAGCTCCCAGCCTTCTGCAGCCCTCTCGTTGATGAGCTGATCCAGCATTGCCACGTCTTCATCGTTTACCTTGTCACTGAACCACTTGGAACTGACCCATAAAACCTCTGACCTGTAAGTATACATCGTTATTTCTCCTTTTCTCTATTTAATTTCTATAATATCTTCTTCAATGTCTTCAGGTTCCTCTTCCATCTTCTCTGCACGCTTCCTGTAGAGTCTCATGGAAACGCTGAGAGCGATCATGCAGAGCAGGAATGTTATCACCCCTATCACCGCTCCGGCGGCGATGGCTCCCCACGGTTTGTCAAAGAACCTCATAAGCGATATGGCGTTCACCACACCCATGACCAGACCTGCGATAAGAGAGGCCAGAATATTAGCTGAAGCCTTCGGCTGTATCTTCCTGTCCCAGATGCCGTTTCTGATGCACTCTATGGACACATACAGGCTAATGATCAGAAGTATCGCGCACTCACCGGCGTATACCCTGAAATCCACCCCTGAGGTGATGCTCTGGATCAGCATAGCGGCTAACAGAAGCCAGAATGCCAGCCAGAAACCCTTGTGCTCTATCTTTAGCAGGATCTGCTCCTGCCTCTCATCTAAATTATTCTTCTTTGCCTTCATTTCCTTCATCCTCCCAGAACAGATCGTTCAGGGTCACTCCCAGGGCCCTGCAAATGGCTATACATAGATTTATTGACGGATTGAACTCCCCTGCCTCTATCAGGCCGATGGTCTGCCGGGTGACCCCGGCCCTCTTAGCCAGTTCAGTCTGAGACATGTCCAGTTCGATCCTTCGGAATTTCATTTTAAGGTTCCTCATGCGATTGCCTCCTTACAATGCAAAGTATATATTGCATCGTTTACAATGTCAAGTATATTTTGCATATATTTTTTATATTTTGCAAAATAATTTTATTTTTTGCACCTCACATGCACAAAAACAGCCCCGCAGGGCTGTTTCCTCCATATCATATTAGATGGGCTAGTCTAAATGTCATTATTATAGATCCCAGACATATCTGCCTGCGGCCGTGTCGAAAAACCGGTCTCCGCCTCCGTCCACAAAGGAATAGACGGGCATGACCCTGTTCTCCACTGTCTCTTCTGCGATCGCCTTCTCCAGAGACCTCAGCATCTTCTCCTTGTCTTTCGGAAGTGTGCCTCTCACTCTGTATCCGATGTAATCGTGGAATCCGTCAAATTTGATTGCATGATCCCCATCCACGTCCATATGGCTTATGAGCGTGTGCGCTTCCTTTAGATTCTCAAGTTCAGAGGACGGAACGAAGTTCCCGCTGCAGATGTCCTCGTAAAGCGGCACCATGTCATGCAGGAACAGCGAGAAGTTCACTACATGAGCAGGATGAGTCTCATTGAAAAACTCCGCCAGTGCCAGCGCATTCTCCTGTCCCCTGCCCCTTCCGGCT
>JAEEOX010000075.1 GCA_016284485.1 Bacillota bacterium
AGTGGCGTACCATGCAGCACTTTCGAAAGCTCCGATGGCGTTGGTCTCCAGAGGATCGTCAGGTGTGCCGTCAAGCTCCACGCTGTAGGCGTTGCCGCCGCCTGTCAGGGTGAAGGTCACCCTGGCGCCCTGCGGCGGTTCCTCACCGCCGTCCGCAGTCTTCCACTCCTTCCGGGCATAGATGTTAATGGCGTCCACGAGACCCATGTCTTCGTTTCTGATCATGTAGGGGCTGGCCTTGATGTCATCGGCCACAGGCATGGTCACGTAAATGTATCCGAAGTCTACACGTCCCTCATCGTTGGGTGCCACGATGGCATTGCTGTTGTTGACCTCGCGGGCGGTATCCGCCTCAAGAGGCGACATGTAGAAGTTGCTGAGCACAGTGTCGCCGTCAGTGAAGATCACGACATAATCGCCGGCCGCAAGATATGCGAACTCGTACTTGCCGTCAGTGCCGGTGGTGGTCACGCACTCCTCGCCCCTTAAATTGATGGCGGGATCCAGATCTGTAACTATGCTGCTGCTTCTGATATTTCTGTCTTCGCTGTTGATCTGGTCAAAATCAGCCTTGTTCACAAGCTTCACACTGACGCCGGCCAGCTTCTTTTCGGTAGCCTGACGGGCTCCGTCGAAGTTCTCATCGTACCAGGCCAGACCGGAAAGGATCCTGTTGAGGACGATTCCTCTGGCGATGGTGATGCTGCCCTTGATGGATATTGCGTTGACGTACTTGTCTCCGGGCTCGTTGTTGGACGGATCGATCACGCAGGCCGCCTCCACCATCTTCTTGGACTTGAGAGGTCCGAGGATGCAGAAAGCCGTAGCATTCGGATCGATTCCGGTCACTGTACCGTCTGCGTTTACAGTCGCCTCGGTCCACTGACAATTGAATGTGTTGCCATCAATGTCAGTCACGGTACCGGACTGGATCGAGTCATCCTTCCAGAGGCTCACGTCTATGTCTCTGACAGCAGTGTCTGTGGTGTAAAACACCCTGAGCCCCGTAAAGTCTTTGATTGGCGAGGTCTTGGTGCCGTTGTTGTTGGTCAGCTTCACGGACGAAAGCGTATATGTTCCCGAGAAGGATGTTCCGTTTCCGTCGCCGTTGTACGGAAGGGTGTCTATCATGGGCGCATTGGTCACGTCATTGTTTCCGACGTTCTGCCACGCCATGGTGTAGCCGATCTGGGCGCTGATGTCCACGAAGGACTTCTCTGTGAGCTTACTCAGAGAGATGGTGAATGTCCTGATGACTGAGAAGTCAACTTCAGATCTTGTCTCGTATACCTCATCGCTCAGCAAATGGACATCAGAAGTATCCACCTCTGCGACGTTGGTGTATGTCTGACCGTTTTCGGCGGAGTTGTCGATGGTCACCGAGTAGAAGATGTCTACCGGATCTGCTCCCACCGGGAAGTCTGCGAATCTGAAGGTGAGGGTGGTCACACCGTTTGTATTAGTTACCACCTCCGGTTCGGGGAACTCTATGGTATATGTCTGACCGTTGGCCAGAGTCAGTTCATAAGGCTCTCCCGGAAGTGCGCCGCCGCTCCAGGAACCGTGGTAGCCCGGTGTGGCGCTCTTGGTGTATGTGCCGCCCAGCATGGCGTCCTCGTTGTAGGTCACACCCTTGGGCAAAGTGTCTTTCACTATCAGAGTGGTGGTAGAAACAAAGTCTGACTCATTGGGCACTCTCTGATAGAGTTTCGTCGTCAGCCTGAAGTCCACGATGTTCTGGTTCTCGTCCATGTTGTAGACTTCCTTGGTGGTGCCGGACTCCTTCACCTGAAGGATATATTTGGTTATGCTCGGGCGGAAAGGTATGATGTACAGAGAGTCTCCGCGAACTGTATCGTGGGGGCTGTGTCCTCCGGTGTATACGCCGGTCTCATTGTAAGTGGATTTGACGTAATACTTGGTCTGATTGCCCCTGTATGTAGGATGCTCAAAGAAATACTGCTGCTCAGTCGTAGCTGTACCGTTCTGGATATCCATCCTGCTTACGATATCTCCGTCTGTATCCACAGATAAGCCTGCATCCTCATATGTCTTCGCCGTCCAGGCTCTGCTCTTGATGTCGATCTGATAGACATAGCCCATCATTGCATCATCCCTTACCTTTATAAGGTTCTTGAATGTTGCATATTTGGTACTCGAACTCTTGGTCAAGGATCTGGCCTCGCCCAAAACACCTACGCAGACTTTTCCATCCGCAACAAGATCTGCATATGAGGTATAGTAGACCAGATCGCCCTCCTGTGTGGTGGTCTGTTCGTAGTCGTATGCCAGGTAGGTCTTTTTGTCCGTGGTTATGCTGCCCGTGGCCTCATCGTAGTACCAGACTGTACCGTTTTCATCGGTGCTGTCCGGTTTAAGGCCATAGTGCTTCCAGCCGGTTCCGTCCGGTTTTGCGGCGAAAAGGAATTTACTGCGCTGGTAGCCGGAATGCTCTGTATTGGACATCCTTCCGGCTTCGCTGTTGAGTCTCACTCCCGCGTCGTCGAAAAGAACCAGAGCGTTGGTTCCGTATGACGAGTTCAGGACATCGCTGTTCTTTCCTAAGCCTACCGAAGTTCTCCACCAGAAGCTTATGGGCTGTGATATTTCTGCCACGTCCCTGCCATTAGCCTGTGCGGGACCCACCTTGGTTATTCCGGGAATTGAAGATGCGTCATATATCCAATACAGGTCCGTGATCGAGGGGGAACTGTACTTGACAGAAGCAGAGTATGTGCCTGCTGACCATTTATAGGTCTCTGCGGTAAAGGACAGCTTATCATCGCTGGTCTTCTCCTGGTTGCTTTTATCCGTCACCTGTGTGTAGCCGTCACCGGGTTCACCTTCTCCAACATAGTAGTTGCCTTCGGCATCTCTGTATCCCACGTTGACTCCGCTGGCGGATGTGGCGACAAGGGATGAATCCTCCACGAAGAAGGTCTCGGTACCTGAGCCGTATTCTGCTCCGTTGGGGGCCTTGTGGTCTTCCAGTCTCTCGCCGTCCGGTGAGATCAGCGGGAGCACCACCCAGAGTTCCGCGGCAGAGAAACAGCCGATATGGCAGCTGTTCTCTATTCCCAGTCTGGGATCCCAGTAAATATTGAACCTATGGTTATGCGTAAGCAAAAGCCCATCCTGTGCGGGGAACCAGGCAGAATTGAATTTATAGTTTTTGACAGTATATCTTATGGTGTCATTATCGATACGCCGGACGCTCCATGTACCGCCGTCATAGCAGCTGGCGGTGCCCCACATATCCCCGTCTGTAAGAACATCATTGGCACCTTTTTTATTGTATGGTGCAACGTAGCGGGGGAATCCTTCAGTTGTGAACTGAGAAACGCTTCTTCCGTCCTGCTGTCCTGCTCCGCCCTTGTTCCCTTCAGTACTCCAGATAAGGGGTGCGAATCCGGCCTCTGCTCCGGTATAGTCCATGGGATATACGGCGCCGTTGGGACTGTCCGGGGTAAACTTGCCGGAGAAATTGATGTCCAGCTGGATGTCCCCTCTGGGGAATTCTATGCCCTTCAGGTTCTTGTCGCTGTTGCTGTTATACAGCTGGACCGTGATACCCATTCCGTATCCGCGGCCGTAGACGGAACCTGCGCTCTTATCCAGAGCCTTATCATTTCCTGTGCTGAAATCGTAGGTCCCGAGAACACCTCCGATGCCCCAGATGTTGCCGTCAGAATTATATGTTCTGAGCTGAATGTTGTATCTGGGGAATGCGGATACTATAACCTTGGGGATCGCTACCTGTACCAGCTCCTTGCCGCCGTTCTGGGCCTGAGCGTGGGTGGCGTCATTCTCGCAGACGTGGGTCGTATCCACGACGTCCACTATGCCGTCGCCGTTGGTGTCGCCGAAATCGTTGTACTGGCACCATACGTAGACCAGGGGCTTGATGGTGGAACCGTTGATCATGGCACCTGCGTTCACGTCGAATTCTACGGATGAAGATGCTACAGGCATTACGTTGTCCGCCTGCTCATCCGCCACCAGGTGCAGATAACCCTGAACGTAGGAATATGTCTGAGTCACGCCGTTTACGGTGAACTCCTTCTTGCCTATTTTGCGGTTCAGCTTGGTGTTGGCTGAATCGGTCTTCATCCAGCTTAAGGAGTCCTTGACGACGTAAGCCTCTGACCCGTCCGGATCCAGGGGGTTGCCGTTCTCGTCAGCCATGAGGATCAGGAAACCGACGTAGCCTTCCTTGTAGTAGTTCTCGGAATAGCTCTTGGTCTGATAGATCACCTCATAGTGGATGGAGTCAAAACTCCTTACTATGTTGTTGGTGGCGTTCTGGTCGTTTCCGGGATTGTTGTCGGCGTCCCAGGGGGCAAAGCCAGTCTGGTAGGTGGAGGGGTCCACCCATGCCTTGGTCACGTACTGATCGTCGGAATCCAGAAGGGGCAGGATCTGAGACGAGTTGTAGGTCTTGATGGTCCTGGTGTAGGTAGGAGAGACCTGTTCGCCTGTGGCAGTTTCGAATATGGCGAACTGAACGGTGTAGATCACATCGTTCACCGGAGAGAGAACGTAGCTCTCTCCCATATCCCATTCGAAACCTTCCTCCGTTCCTGTTACATCGATGATGTGGAAGGCATAGCGAGCGCGGATCTCCTCGTCAGTGACCACATTACCTTCGCCGTCGTAGACTTCAAAAGTGGCTCCTCCGATCCATTCGAAGAGCCTTCCTGCGTATGCGTCCGTGTCCAGCGGGAAGTCGTCGTTGAGAGACACAGTGTATGTTTCGTCACGGTTTTCGGGCGCCTTCTGCTCCTGGGGCTCCCCGGAGGTGTCCTTAAGACTTGCGTCAGCAATGTTGTCCGCAGGGTCTTCCGGCGTCACGTCCGGTGTGACTTCAGGAGTGACCTCCGTGTTATCCTCCGGAGTGTCTGTCGGGGTGTCTGTCGGAGTGTCCGTCGGAGTGTCTCCTGTGTTGTCCTCCGGAACAACTTCCGTGGTATCTTCCTTGGTCGCTCCCGTGGTGTCTTCCACGGTCACTTCTGCATTTTCTTCCTCAAAAAAAGAGTCCTCGCCATCCACCTCATCGGCGTAACTCACGTTAACCGAAGACGGTAAGATGGTAAAGACCATCAAAACAGAAAGAAAAATAACAAATACTTTCCTTAAATAATTCTTCATGGCAGTTCGTCATCCCTCAAAATAAAAAGTCATGAAAGTTATAATTTTTTGTCCCATTTATTTTACCCTATTTCGCCCCCCGCCACAACGATTTTTTGCTGTCGCGGCCACCTTCTTTCCAAGCAAAAACCGGGCCCCGAAGGACCCGGCTCTGAATAGCCTTGATCTATGCCAGGAAACCGTTGACGATCTCCTCTTCAGCCTCTTCCTGGGTGAGGCCCAGGGTCATGAGTTTGATCAGCTGGTCGCCGGCGATCTTGCCGATGGCGGCCTCGTGTACCAGAGACGCGTCGATGCACGCTGCGTCCAGTTCAGGCACTGCCAGCACCCTGGCGTCGTCCATGAGGATGGCGTCGCACTCGGTGTGTCCCGTGCAGGCGGCGTTGCCTACGATCCTTGAAGTGTACTTCTGATAGGAGCGCTCTCTGGCAACGGATCTGGATACCACGTCCGCGGAGGAACCATCGCCGTTTAAGAGCGTGGTGTACACCGACTCGGCGTGCTGCTCGCCGTGGGTCATGAGACGCTCACGGATGATAAGCTTGGCTCCCGCCTTCAGTTCGGACTTGGTGGTGCGTACGGTGGAGTCCACGCCTTTGATCTGGACCATCTCCATCTCCACGGTGGAATCTTCATCCATATATACCTCTGTGACGGGGTTCAGGATGCGCTTGCCCATGCCGTCGCCGGAACCATAGTGGTTCTCCACGTACTTGACGTGAGCGCCCTTGCCCACGAAGAAACGGTGGATGCCGTCGTGCTGGGAGTCGTCCGCTCCGCAGTTGTGGATGCCGCAGCCGGCCACGATGGTCACGTCTGCGCCGTCGCCCACGAAGAAATCGTTGTATACCACGTCCACCATTCCGCTTTCGTCCATGACTACGGGAATGTAGACCGTCTCGCCCTGAGCTTCGGACTTGATGGTGATGTCGATGCCCGGCACGTCCGTCTTGGAAGTGATGTTGATGTGGTCTGTGACTGCCCTTTCGGCCAGTCCGCCGTTGGCCCTTATGTTGAAGGCGCCGTCCGGCCTGCAGGTCAGCCCTGCGATCTGTTCAAGAAGGTCCTTCTGGGCCTGTGTAAGTTCAGCCATCAGTTCACACCTCCGTCCATAATTTTGCCGCAGAATCCGCCCTCGAGGGTAGCTCCCAGGATGTCCACCATCATGTCCTCCTTGCGGCCTATCTTCTTGATCTGACCGTCCTCCAGAAGGATGATCCTGTCAGCTATGTTCAGGATCCTCTCCTGGTGGGAGATTATGAGGATGGTGCCCTTGGTCTTTTCCTTCATGGAGTCGAAGACCTGGATCAGATTCTGGAAGCTCCAGAGGTCGATTCCGGCCTCCGGCTCGTCAAAGAGCGTCAGGTTGGTTCCCCTGGCCAGCACCGTTGCGATCTCGATCCTCTTCAGCTCGCCGCCTGAGAGCGATGAGTTCACCTCTCTGTCGATGTAGTCCCTGGCGCAAAGTCCCACTTCGCTGAGATACTCGCAGGCCTCTCCCGTGGTGAGCTCCCTGCCGGAAGCGATCTTGATCAGGTCGGAGACCTTGATCCCCTTGAATCTCACGGGCTGCTGCAGAGCGAAGCTGATGCCCATCTGGGCGCGCTCGGTGATGGACTTCTCTGTGATGTCCTCTCCGTTATAGATGATCCGGCCGGACGTGGGCTGCTCTATGCCCATGATGATCCTGGCCAGAGTGGACTTGCCGGATCCGTTGGGTCCGGTGACCACGTAAAACATATCTTCGTCAAGCTCGAGACTTACATTGTCCAGGATCCTCTTGATCTCTCCCGTCTCTTCCCTGACTTCAAAAACAATATTTTTAAGTTCAAGCATTCTCTTACCTCTCATTGCAGGGCTGTCCGTTCACGCCCCGCCCGATGAACTATACCACACCGGCCGGCCGCAAAACATTTCATCCCGCAATCAAGCGCAAAATATTTCAATCCGACTATTTCACACAGACCGTCTCGATCTCCACCAGACCGCCCTTGGGAAGGGCTCCCACCTGAACGGCGGATCTTGCGGGATAGCAGGCGTCGTTGAAAAACTCCGCATAGATGGCGTTGACCTTTGCGAAATCTCCCATGTCCGTAAGGAAGACCAGAGTCTTGGCCACGTTGTCCATGGTCATGCCGTCAGCCTCCACGATGGCCTTCACGTTGAGAAGGGCCTGTCTGGCCTGAGCCTCAACGCCCTCCAGCAGGTTGCCCGTCTCGGGGTCAAGCCCAAGCTGGCCGGATGTGAATACGATGTTTCCGCAGTCAACTGCCTGTGAATAGGGGCCGATGGCTCCGGGTGCGTTTTTTGTAACTACAGGTTTGTTCATGATATACCTCCTCCCGGCCGGGATCTGCCGCGCCGGGTGTTTTACTCAGGCTCAGCGGCCCGAACCGTTTAAAAAAGGCCCGCATACGCGAGCCTTTACCTCGACTTGGTTTATGCGTCAGCTTCCTCAGCCTTGTGAGCCTCGATGATCTTCTGTGCATTGGCTGCAGGTACTTCCTGGTAGCGGTCGAACTCCATGGTGAAGGAGCCTCTGGCCTGAGTCATGGACCTGAGCGCGATGGCGTAATCGAAGAGCTCAGCCTGAGGTGCCTCTGCGTGGAGCAGCTGGCCTCCGCCGATCTGGGGATCCATACCCATTACGACGCCTCTTCTTGTGGGAAGGTCGCCCATGACGGATCCTACATACTCGTCCGGAACAAGGATGTTCAGCTTCATGATGGGTTCAAGCAGGCAGGGCTTAGCCTCGACGATACCCTTCTTGAATGCCAGTGATGCGGCTGTCTTGAAGGCGTTTTCGTTGGAGTCTACCGGGTGGTATGAACCGTCATAGAGGACTGCCTTGACGTTCTGTACCTTGCATCCTGCAAGGGGACCCTTTTCCATGCACTCGAGAAGTCCCTTCTCAACTGCGGGCACGTACTGCTTGGGTACTGATCCTCCGAAGAGCTCTTCTGAGAACTCGAACTCCTGCTCAGAGGGTGAGAATCTGATATGAACGTCTCCGTACTGTCCGGAACCACCGGTCTGCTTCTTGTGCTTGCCCTGTACGTCGGATGTTCCCTTGATGGTCTCGCGGTAAGCGATCTTCTGAGGAACTACGTTGACGGCAACACCGTACTTATCCTTAAGCTTGGAAAGAGCGATGGCGAGCTGGATCTCTCCCTGGCCGCCGATAAGAGTCTGTCTGGTCTCCTTGTTTCTCTGAAGTACCAGTGACGGGTCTTCTTCCATGAGCTTCTGGAATCCGGAGGAAAGCTTGTCGTCAGCACCCTTGTCAACAGGAACGATGGCCTGATACAGAGTGGGCTGCGGGAAAGCGATAGGATCGAGGACCACTTCGTTGTTCTTCTCGGAAAGTGTGTCGCCTGTCTTGGTGAACTGGAGCTTGCCGAGAGCGACGATGTCGCCTGCAACTGCTGTGGGGCACTCGCCCTGTGTCTTGCCTCTCAGGAAGAACATGGAGCCCAGCTTCTCGTCCTTCTCTGTGGTGTGATTGTAGAGGGACATTCCCGGTGTAAGCTTACCGGAAACTACCTTTGCAAGGGAGATCTTTCCGAGGAAAGCGTCTGCCAGTGTCTTGAATACGAATGCCACGGGACGTCCGTTCTCGTCAACGTCTGCCTTGGGAACTACGTCGATGATCTTCTGGAGAACTTCCTTGACTCCCTCTCCTGTAAGTGCGGAGCAGGTGAATACCGGGCAGATGTCTCCCTGCTGGATTCCCTTGGACAGTCCTGCGTTGAACTGCTCGTCGGTGAACTCTCCGGCGTCGAAGTAGATCTCCATCAGTTCCTCGTCCACCTCAGCGATGGCTTCGGAAACTGCATCTCTGTCGTCCAGTGTGACCACGGAAGTTCCGAACTTGGCCTGAAGGTCAGCTACGACCTGGTCGACGTTGACGTTGTCCTTATCTATCTTGTTGATTATGAAAAACCTGGGAGCGTTGTTCTTCTTGCAGGCCAGCCAGGCTTTCTCTGTTCCTACCTGGACTCCGGAAGAAGCATCCACCAGAATTGCAGCTGCCTCAGCTGCTCTCAGTGCACCCTGGACTTCACCGGCAAAATCGAAAAATCCCGGAGTGTCGAGGAAGTTGATCTTCACCTTGTTGAACTCCACCGGTACGATGGTGGTGTTGATGGAATATCCCTTTTCGATCTCCGTCTTGTCATAGTCGGATACTGTCGTTCCGTCCTCGACCTTGCCGAGTCTGGAAATGACGCCTGTCGCCAAGAGCGCAGCATCGAGGAAAGTGGTCTTGCCGCTTCCGCCGTGGCCGAGCAAAGCAACGTTTCTGATGGTCTCTTTGTTATAGCCTTTCATATATGTTTTCCTCCTGAAATAATATACCTTTGTGACGGTGTGTTGACCGACACACACCTAAACTAGATTATATCAAAGCGTTTGGCTATTATCAATGCTTTTTTATTGGAAGAAAAGCCTCCCACCTATGTTATCAGCGCAAAACACGAAATCCTCCATTCACACTGACCTCCCTGCGCAAAAAATCAAAAGAGCCCCGCCTCAGCGGGGCTCTTCCGTCTGTCAATTAATACTCTGCGTTCTTGGGTGTTCTGGGGAAGGGCTGCACGTCGCGGATGTTTTCCACGCCGGTAAGGTACATGATGATCCTGTCGAAGCCCAGGCCGTAGCCGGAGTGCTGGACTCCGCCGTACTTCCTCAGGTTCAGGTACCACCAGTAATCCTCCTCGTTCATGCCCAGGCTCTTGATGCGGTCGGTGAGGATGTCGAGTCTCTCCTCTCTCTGGGAGCCGCCGATTATCTCGCCCACGCCGGGAACCAGGCAGTCGCAGGCAGCAACGGTCTTGCCGTCGTCGTTCAGCCTCATGTAGAAGGCCTTGATGTCCTTGGGATAGTCGGTAACGAAGATGGGTTTTTTGAAGATCTCTTCGGTCAGGTATCTCTCGTGCTCGGTCTGGAGGTCGATGCCCCACTCAACGGGGTACTGGAACTCCTTGCCGGAGGCCTTGAGGAGCTCAACCGCCCTGGTGTAGGGAACTCTCTCGAACTCGGATTCCAGGATGTGGTTCAGTCTCTCGAAAAGTCCCTTGTCCACGAATTTGTTGAAGAACTCCATCTCCTCGGGAGCGTTCTCCAGGGTGAAGCTGATGATGTACTTGATCATGTCCTCCATGACCTTCATGTCGCCTTCCAGGTCGCAGAAAGCCATCTCGGGCTCGATCATCCAGAACTCGGATGCGTGCCTGGTGGTGTTGGAGTTTTCCGCCCTGAAGGTAGGTCCGAAGGTGTATACGTCTCTGAATGCCAGGGCAAAGATCTCCGCCTCCAGCTGACCGGACACGGACAGGTTCACGGACTTGCCGAAGAAATCCTTGGTGAAATCGATCTTGCCGTCCTCGGTCCTGGGAACGTTGTCCAGATCCAGGGTGGTCCCCCTGAACATCTCGCCGGCACCCTCAGCGTCTGAGCCTGTGATGATGGGTGTGTG